>JAYWCO010000450.1:0-3820 GCA_043780475.1 Burkholderiales bacterium
GTTTCCATGCCGCTAAATTTCCCTGTGCGGCCGAGCCGCCATAGAAAATCAATATGTAATACACGAACATCCATTGGCCGATGACAGCCACCAGAAACCAAAAAGCAGCGGATGCTTTCAAGGCGTTGGTACTGGTTAAACTTACCCCCTGTCTGCCGGTCAACACTGTGTTAGTCATTCGTGTTGCTCCTCGTACATGAATGCATTATTTGTACTCGCCGCTTTTTGGTTGTACATTAAGCTGCCCGCTTGATTTTATTGATTAGGTGATGTAGTTAAGTATAACAGTGATTGTTGCGGCGTCAAGCGGCATATTAAGTTTGGCTATTGAGCTTTAAAGCCCAGTCTTAATATAGTTGACAATGTCATTAACTATTAACATAGTATGAAAGCATTAGCTGCTAAACGAAGTCATCAAACCATCAACGAGAAGATCAACATGAAACCGATCCCATCAGATTGGCCAAGATTGTCTTCCTGCGTATTTTATAAAGACGCCAGCGCCATGATCGACTGGTTGTGTGACGCGTTCGGGTTTGAGCTACGGCTTAAAGTTGAAGGCGATAATGGGCAGATCGTGCATAGTGAATTAACTTACAGCGAAAGCGTCGCGATGGTGGGTGAACAAAGTATGGGGCCGGGTGCGAAGTTTGGCGTCAACATGTTGAGCCCACAGACTGCGGGAAGCAATACCCAAAGCATCATGCTGTTCGTCGATGATGTCGATTCCCATTGCGCGCAGGCACGCAGCAAACATGCGCGCATTGTTGATGAGCCCGCCATCCACGACTATGGCGAAGATTATTGGGCTGATCGCAGCTACGGTGCGCTCGATCCGCAAGGCCATATGTGGTGGTTCACCCGGCGCGTCCGCAGCCAGGGTGATCTGAAACCATGAGCAGTGCGCGAGGTGTTGCCCAAACATTTGCCGCGCTGTCTGACCCGACTCGTGTGGCGGTGATCGAGATCCTGCAAGCGGGGCCGCAGCGTGCCGGTGATATTGCCGAACAGCTGAGCATGAGCGCGCCTGCGCTCAGTCGTCATCTGCGGGTGCTGCGACAAGGCGGGCTGATTACCGATGATGTAGTGGAAAATGATGCGCGCGTCCGGCTATATCGGCTTGAGCAGGCACCGTTCGCTTCGATGCGCGATTGGCTTACTAAAGTGGAAGCATTCTGGGCTGATCAACTCCACGCGTTAAAAAAGCATGTGGAAACATCTCGTCAAACTGCTACTAAAGCAACGCCCAAAGCAAAACCCAAACCCAAAGCGAAACCCAAAGCGAAACCCAAAGCAACACAACGAGTGCCTAAAAAATGAGCACCACAACCTTGGTCGATTCCCATCCTGAGCGACCCACTTTAGCGTCAGATTGGGCCAGCATCGCGATCACGGTAGCGGTAGAGCCTAAAGAAGCCTTTCGCATATTTACTGAAGAAATCGAAAGCTGGTGGCGGCGCGGCTCGCGCTTTCGTAATGCCGTAGGTGATAGCGGCATCGTCTGTCTGGAACCGCGTGTCGGTGGCCGTGTGTTTGAATCATTCACAACCACTGCAGGCGAAACGATCATCCGGCTCGCCATGGCCTGCAAAGCGCGGCATTTATTCGCATGATCGGCCTATGGTGGGGCGATCAAATGGAGACGTTGCGTTTGCGCTGTGCGCACTGAGAGCGCCGAGTGGGCGAAGTGGGCGCAGTAGTAACAATAGGTAGATTGACCTAATGCCTGCTGCCCAGCAAGCGTGACGGCAGCAACACGATAGAGCGCAGCAATTCAAACACGCCGTTCACCGCGATGCCCACCAATCGGAACGGCAGCAACAGCAGCCAGATGAGCGGATAGAGAATCAGCGCCAGCAACGCGAGCGGCCAACAGATCACAAAGAGTAGCAACCAAAGCAGGATTTTCATAGTCAGACTTTCCTCAACACATCACCATTGGGCACAAAATTTATCTCAGCGTTTTAATGCTTTAAAAGTAAATCTATAGACGCCAAGATACAGCAGCTATGCTGAATCCTGAAGCAGCGGGTGATGAACGACAGTGTAGGCATGATGAATTGCAGATGGCTGACCCATAAATTCGCCATCGGTCGCGAATAAAAACAAAAAGGGCGCTGATCAGGCGCCCTTTTTTTGTGGCTATGTTGTGGCTAAATTGACTGCGGTTGCGGTGACTGCAATCGCTGATCGTTCACATCAACGAATTGCCTCACCGCCGTTTGAGCCGCCAAGCCAATCAGCTACCCTGGAAATTACTGGGGCATCAGCACGGTATCGATGGCATGAATCACGCCGTTCGATGCAGCCACATCGGTCTTGATAACTTTTGCATTGTTGACCATCACACCCTTGTCGGTCGTGATTTTAATGCTCTGGCCATTGACGGTCTTGACTTCACCGGCTTTAACATCTTTTGCCATGACCGCAGCCGGTACCACGTGGTAAGTTAGAACCGCGGCCAGTTTGGCTTTGTCTTTCAGCAACGCATCCAGATCTGCTTTTGGAATCTTGGCGAAGGCTTCATCGGTCGGCGCAAACACCGTGAACGGGCCTTTGCCTTTCAATGTATCAACCAGACCGGCAGCTTGCACAGCGGTAACGAGTGTTTTGAAATTGCCAGCGGCAACGGCGGTATCAACAATATCTTTTGCCGCCATAGCCACGGTGGAAGACACGGCCAATGCAGCGCCAACAACAAGCGAAGTGATAGTACGATTCATTTAAAACTCCTAGGGTCAAAATAATGCGGCTGAATAAAATGATAAAATAAAACGATGGAACCATTGACGGGGAGCGGGGAACATCAACAGCCATCGCAATACTGCTTGATGGCATTTGCATTTCAAAGCTATTCCGTGACCTCTTGGTCAAAATCAAAACGATAAAGTTCAATTCCGCGAGCAAGCGTCTTGTCGCGGTTCAGCGACAGCTTGATCGGCGGTTTGCCAGGCGCAGACTTTTTTAAATGTGGGTTTTTACAAGGGGCGTTGTTTTGCTCGCGCCTCGCGCTACTTGTTCCATATTAGCGGGCCATCATGAAGTTGCAACGGCGGTGCGTTGCGCTTGCGAGCGCGGCGAATGTTAACTGCCCGCACCAGAGAATCGGCGTGGGCAGTTAATTTATCGAACGGTGTGGCTTAACGGTCTTTGGCCCCTTAAATATTTTCGGCGCGCCTTCCCCCTTCCCCCTTCCTCCCATCTACTTCGCGGTCACGATTGCGGTCAGCAGGTCTGGCTTGCCCTCTATGCGCACCAGCTGCGGGTACTTGTTGCCGCCGTCGTACTTAATGCGCACCGTTGAGTAGTAATCCTGATTCGCTACCAGCAGCTCAATCGGCGCTTTGTCTCTTTGTGCGCGGGTGATCGCGCTGGTGAAAAGGTCGGGATCAAACGCTTCACCGTCGATCGCAATAATTTTCAGGCCAGGGGCCAAGCCTGCTTCAAACGCCGGACTGTTCCACAGCACATCCACGATCTCGCCGGGCTCAGCGCCAGGGCCGCGATCCGCGATCACGCGCAGACCCAATGAATACATCAGGTTGAGCTGCTTGCTGTCCTTTTTGTGCGCCTTGAACACCTCCGTCGGCTTGTCAGTAAAGACCAATTTCCAGCCGCTGCGGCGAATGCCGTCCAGCGGAGCGCGTTCATCGGTAGAGTCCAGACGGGTGCGCAGGAACGCGGCCCAATCCGACGGCTGCACGGTGTTAAGCGTCTTCACCACATCCTCGAAGTCGTAGGGCTTTACATCGTGGCTGGTGGTGGCGAAGGCCGCATCATTGCCATGAAAAATCTGCGTGAAATTATCCAATGATTTAGC
>JAYWCO010000451.1:0-34436 GCA_043780475.1 Burkholderiales bacterium
CCAGCCGCTGTGTGCGCCACACCCACCGCAGCGCCGTGCTCTTCACTGTGCTCTTTCATGGCCGCTTCATGGCGATCCAGAAAATCTTTGGTGGAATCGTAGCCGCGGGTTTGCAAAATATAGTGGCGCACTGCGGCTTCAACCAGCACCGCCAGATTACGACCCGCTACCACCGCCAGCGTGACGGTCGGGATTTCAACCCCGAGAATTGTGGTGGTGCTGGATTTGGTTTGCAACCGATCAAGTCCGCGAAAATATTCTTCAGTCGGGCGCTCCAGATGCACGATCAGACGCAAAGTTTTACGCGGGCGCACTGCCGTCTCGCCAAAGATGGCTTTGATATTGAGCACACCAATGCCGCGCACTTCAAGAAAATCGCGCAGGAGCGCAGGACAACGACCCTGAATAGTTTCAGGGCCAATCTGGAATAGCTCAACCGCATCATCCGCCACCAAGCCCGCGCCGCGTGAAATTAATTCAAGCGCCAATTCACTTTTGCCTATTTGCGAGTTGCCGGTAATGAGAATGCCGAACCCCAACACATCCAGGAATACGCCGTGGGTGGTGGTGACTTCGGATAATTCACGCTGCAGGTAAGGGCGCAGCAAATTAACGAATACGCGGCCCTTTTTTTGCGATAAAAATAACGGCATGGCGTGCTGATCACAGACCGCCATCAGATAGTCGGGTGCGTCAATGCCATCACATAAAAATACCGCCAGCGTCTCACCGGTGCAAAGCGCGGTCAGACTGGTTTGTAGCGTCTCTGCATCAAGCCCGTTTAGATAGTCAATATCCGTGCTGCCCAACGCCTGAATCAGAATCGGATGAATCAGATTCAAATGCCCGACCAAACCAACATTCGGTCGGTTCAGCGCATCTTTGGGCAGAATGCGCGAGCCGCCGCGTTGGCCACCAACCCACGTCAGCTGTAGTTTATCGCGGCGGTCTTCAAAGAGCTGCTGAACGCTTAGCTGGGGCATGGTCGGCAATGTTTTCGTGGTTTGCGTAATTTATAAACGGTGTCCATTCAGACAGCAATTGGTGGACACGGGCAGGATCATTCTCGGTCAATAATATTTGCCGCAAATGGGTATCGCTAAATAGCTGCGCTAATTCTGACAGCATGTTCAGGTGCTGCTCGGTCGCATGCTCGGGCACCAGCATCGCAAACACCAGGCGCACCGGCTCGCCATCCGGCGATTCAAACGGCACCCCGTCTTTGGCGCGAATAAACATTGCCAGGGTATCGCGCAAGCCCTTGATGCGTCCGTGCGGGATCGACACCCCAAAGCCCAAGCCAGTGGAGCCCAGTTTTTCGCGTGCAAAAAGGGCATCAAAAATCTGTGCGCGACCCAGTCGATTTTCATTTTCAAAAAACAAACCGATTTGTTCGAACAACCGTTTTTTGCTGGTCACTTCCAGATCGAGAGTGATATGTGAGGCCGGCAGGAGTTTGGCGAGGAGAGTCATGACATGCGAAGTGGAGGTGATAGTGGCCGTGATAATGGTGGTGATCTGAAGCGCTGGCAAGGCGATCATGTGGAGGGCCCAATTCAGTATAATTTGCCCGGCACGGCCAGCCATGAATAGTCTGGCCGCGCGGGATAGGCAAAAACTTAAAGCCCCGGATTCAGGGCGCTGACTCTTCCAAAATAATCCGCTTGGGCGCTTCGCCAACATGTTTGTTTTTGATTTTTTCTTTGTGCTTGACGATTTGCCGGTCAAGCTTGTCAACCAATAAATCAATGGCAGCATACATATCATCGTTCTCGCTTTCGGCAAAAATATCTTTACCGGCAAGGTGGACATTGGCCTCAATTTTTTGTCGTAGTTTTTCGACACTAAGAATCATGTTCACATCAATTACATGATCGAAATGACGGTTAATGCGGGTCATCTTTGAGGAAACATAATCACGTATTGAAGGGGTGATTTCGAGGTGATGGCCGGTCATGTGCAAGTTCATTTGCCACGCTCCTTTCGGGATTTAACGACTGTTTCATCTTTACAATTTACTGGTCAATCTGGTTACTGCTCATCTTTTCTGCTCACTACTTGCTGCGCACTCACTTAAATTATTGCCGCATCACAACAATTCCAGTCACAAAACTTATATTACTACTTGGTCGTAGATTAAATAGACTTCCGAAGGTTTGCTGGCTGTATATGCAGGCCTTCGCGATATTTCGCTACCGTGCGCCTTGCAACCAGAATTCCTTGTTGACTTAGAATATCGGAAATACGGTTATCTGACAGCGGTTTCTTTTGGTCTTCCGCTTGAACTAATTGCTTAATAAGCGCACGAATGGCGGTAGCGGAACAAGCGCCGCCCGTATCCGTTGCAACGGACGAGCCAAAGAAATATTTCAGCTCGAATATACCTCTTGGGGTGAGCATGTATTTTTGCGTGGTGACGCGTGAAATGGTGGACTCGTGCAGTCCAACCTGGTCGGCGATTTCGCGCAGCACCAAAGGCCTCATCGCCACCTCCCCATGCTCAAAAAAATGTTTTTGCCGCTCAACAATAGCCTGGGTAACGCGCAAAATTGTATCGAACCGTTGTTGTACATTCTTGATTAACCAGCGCGCCTCCTGCAACTGCCCCGCCAGATTTTTACCGTCAGCATCGCGACTTTTGTGCAGCAAATCAGCGTATAGCTTGTTCACGCGTAATCTTGGCATGGCTTCCTGATTCAACATGGCTTGCCACTTGCCCTGCAATTTTTTGACCACCACATCGGCCACCACATAGCGAATATCATCGTGGCTGAAGCAGCGGCCTGGTTTGGGCTCAAGCGAGACGATCAGCTCGCGAATACGTTTTAGCTCTTCATCATTGACGCGTAGCAGCCGCTTTAGTTTCATGAAATCACGCGCTGCCAGCAAATCAAGATGTTGTTCTACCAATTGCAGCGCTTTCGCCCGCAGCGGCACGCTGTCCGGCGTCGCGAGCAACTGTAACTTCAGGCATTCTGCAAGGGAGCGTGCGCCCACGCCGGTCGGCTCAAAATTTTGTAAATGTTTAAGCGCAATGTGTAAATCATCAGCATCGATCTCAAGATGCTCGGCAATCAAACCCGCCAAGTCGTCAAGCTCGTAAGTCAGATAGCCATCTTCATCCAGATGGGCAATTAATAACAACACCAGCTGACGATCTGTTTCGGTTAGCGACATTAACGCGAGTTGAGCGGTCAGGTGCTCCTGGAGCGTGGGTTCAGCCGCCGCTATTTGACCGAAGCCATTATCGTCGTCGTCACCATCGCTATTACTGTTATTGCTGCGGGTGCCGGATGAATAGCTGGCGCCATCATCGCCACTAAATGCAGCGTCGTCGTTGCGCGCATCGGCTGAGTCTTGCGCATTGTTTTGATTGCCCGAATCCGTCTCGCCTTGACCGGAGGCCGGGAAATCGGCTTGTCCATTAAACGGTAACGCCGGCGATTCATCGGTGTCACCCGCTGTATCGACCCGCTCCAGCAACGGGTTTTCCAGCAGATAGCGCTCCAGTTCCTGGTTAAGCTCAACCGTTGATAGCTGCAATAATTTGATTGACTGCTGCAATTGCGGCGTCAATGTCAAATGCTGTGAAAGCCTGAGCTGAAGGGAGTTCTTCATGAAATATAAACGCCGCTCGCGACCGCTAGAGGCGGAAGTTTTCCCCTAGATAAACCTTACGCACCGTTTCATTCACCACGATTTCGTCCGGCGCACCACTGGCCAGCACCGAGCCTTGATTGATGATGTAGGCGTGATCGCAAATACCCAGGGTTTCACGCACATTGTGGTCTGTAATGAGCACGCCGATGCCGCGATTCTTGAGAAATTTTATGATCTCCTGAATATCGATCACCGCGATCGGATCGACACCTGCGAACGGCTCATCCAACAAAATAAACCGCGGATCAACCGCAAGCGCGCGGGCAATTTCAACCCTGCGACGCTCGCCGCCGGAAAGACTGATCGCCGGATTATCACGCAGGTGTGAAATATGCAGCTCTTCCATCAGCGCGGTGCAGCGTGAATCAATATCGTCGCCGGATAAATCCCGCAGCTCCAAAATAGCGCGAATATTTTCAGACACCGTGAGCTTGCGGAAAATCGATGCCTCCTGCGGCAAGTAGGCCACGCCCAATCGGGAGCGCCGAAAAATCGGCATGCGCGATAAATCGCTGCCATCCAGATGAATGCTGCCGCCATCGACCGGCACCAGGCCCACGATCATATAAAAACAGGTGGTTTTACCGGCACCGTTGGGGCCCAGTAAGCCAACCACCTGGCCGCTTTCAACCTGCAGCGACACGTCACTCACCACGACGCGTTTTTTATATTGTTTGCGCAGGCCATCCGCCCGCAACACACTCTTGGCGCCGAGAACGTTTTGGGTATCCATGGTGAGTGGTGTGGGTTGATTCATTTTTTCTGCGCGATGTAAATTTGAATTAATTCGATTTGGCGGGTGTGCTAGGTACAGCAGGTGCAGCATCTTTCAATTTTGGATACAACACCCCTTTTACGCGGCCGGCGCTTCCTATATTGGCAGGCAACTTGGCGCCGGGCGCCACACCCGCGGCTTCATAGCGCTCGGTCAGTGTGTTGTACACAATATATTCTGCGGTGAGCTCGTCTTTGGCGAGTTTCAGTTTTGCATTCGTAAACAGTTTTACGGTATTGGTGCGCTCATCAAACTCCAGACGTTCGCCGACCGCCTCCAGATAATCAGCGCGGCCTTCCTGCTTTTGCGTAAAAAAAACCGGCACGCCAAAGCCCTCGCCGTAACGCTTGCCGTCTTTATCCTGTTTAAAAATGACCTTGCCCGCTTTGATGCGCATAGTGCCCTGCGTGATCACCACATCACCTTCCAGTAACACACTTTTAATCTCGCCTTGCTCTGGCAGGATGGCTTGTTTATCGGCTTCATATTTGAGCACTTCCAGGCGATCGTTTTTTTCGGCACGCGCAGTCAAGGGCTGGCATGTCAGCATCAGCGTGATCGCTATGAGTGGGATACTACCTATATTATTTTTCATTTTTAGTCCCTTTTTCAACTGCTGTACTGTTATTGGTGGCGTACGTTGCGTTACGAGACATGGTGCCTTTCACCTTGGTCAAATTGGCCGCGCGGGATTGGCTGTTGAATTCAAATGTAGCCGCGTTGACGTTAACGGTCGGCGTGGTGAACACCACACCTGAAGTTGAACGCGCCAGATTTTGTTTCGGGTAAATATGCAACGTGGGTGTGATCATTTGCATCGGCGGATAGTGGAGCGCTGCCTGGGTTTGCATCACTACCCCGCCTTCCATCCTGATTTCGTTGCTACCCTCCAGCAATTGGCCATTGGGCGCACGGACAGTGAGCTCTGGCTTGCCCGGCTCAGTGGCGGTGAACAGCACATTTTCCATTTTCGATGAATCATCATCCGGGTAATGCATCATTCGGTCTGCTTTCAGCACATATTGTATGTCGCCGGTGGGACTCATTTTTTTGGCCACAAAGTTTTCGATGATCGATTCCGGGTCGTGGCGCAGCTTGCCATTGGCGTTAGCGTTGAGCGGCTGCACAAATCGTGATAACCAGAAGGTGAGCAGTACCAGCGCCACCAACACCGCGAGCGGCAACAGCGGTAATGACCGTGCGTTCATGGCATCGCCCGGCTGGCGCTTATGCTACTGCTGATGCTGATCCCGCGCTGGTTCATTTGAGCAGCTCTTTGTAACTCGGCGGCGGCACGGAACGGTTCTGAATATTGACCACCAGCAAGCGTGCGTTGTCGCCATATTCCAGACCGACCGCCACCGGCGGCGTGACATCATTTGAACGCGCGCCCAACGATTCAGCAGGCCATTGATCACGCCAATTGCCGGCCTCATCAAGGTAGCGGAACCGTCCATTGCTGCCGGCCCATGAGAACGCGGTATAGTATGACTTTGCACCGGCAAATTTATCAAAAGCGGCCGTGCTCTGTGCGCTGGCTTCGGCGGCGCTTTCATACTGCAATTCAGTTTCATTGGTGCGTGAATTAAACGCAAGCGACCAGGCAAATATGCCGGGCCCGGCGCTATTGGTGTTTAGCGACTGCAGGGTCAAGCCCGACAGGCTGCGCGCACTACCGGTTAATGGCGGCCCCTGCTCCGAGCCTAATGGTGGAATGATCGCCAAGCCCACCGTGTCGCGAAACCAGCCCAAGCGTATCGCCGCATCGCGCGAATAAGTGGTTTCAGCTTGGCCAACTTCGGCCAGGCGCATGGCCTGCGCCACACCGGACACCAGGATGCCGATCACCATAAAAAATACCGTCATGGCCGCCATGATTTCAATCAGCGTAAAGCCGCTGTGTTGAGATGGGTACGACGCTGAGCTGGAAAGATGGCAATAACGCGAAGGGGTTAGCAAAATATGAAGGTTTCTGTGTTGGCGATTTTATGTTTCTGTTTTTATATTTACGGGAGTCTTCATGATAACCCGTCATTAGATGGCGTACAAATTTCGTGCCAACTGTGTTTTTACAAGTACGGGCCACCATTTTCGTGATTTATACTGTGTCATGCCTATTCTTTCAACTCATCATCATGTCATCAAGTGCGGCGGTCTTCCCCAACGCTGCGCCCCACGCGCCGCCGGTTTCATTCTGGTTGCCACGCTATTCGCGATTGCGGTGATTGCCATCGGAGCCGCTTATTTTGCGTCGCGAGTAGAGGGGCTACAAACGGCTGCGTTTCAACAACAAACCGTCACTGAAGCTGAACGCGAAGTGGTGTCGATTGGCCAGGCGCTGATCCAGGCGGTGCTGCTTAACCCCATTACCGAGCGGGGCTTGGTCATAAAAGACGCGCCTGATGAGCCGTTATTGCTGGACGGGCGCTTTTATCGAATGGGCGATAAAACCCAAATTGCGATACAAGACGAGCGTGGGCTTATGAGCCTTAACATCAACGATGATCTCCAGCTGCGGCGCTTTTTTAGTGCGGCAGGCCTGCCGGTTGAACGCCATGATCGTCTACTTGACACCCTGCGTGACTATGTTGATGTGGATGATTTTAAACGCTTGAACGGTGCGGAACGGCGCGATTATATTGAAGCCAAATTACCGCCACCGGCGAATGATTTTTTTTCCTCACGCGATGAGTTAAGACGTATCCCCGGCTGGCGTGAATTGCTCGCTGAGCTGGATGCGCGCGGTAAACCTGGTGCGGCCGAACGGTTTCTGGGCTATTTCAGCGCGCACCGAATGGCCGCGATCAATTTGAATACCGCGCCGCGTCTGGTGGTGCAATCTCTGGCTGACATTGACCAAGCGCGGACGCGTGCGCTATTGGATCAACGTCGGCTGGCGCCATTTCAGAGCGTCGCAGAACTAGGCCTGTTTACGAACGGCCCGATAGATCTCGACACGATCCAGCTAGTGGGTGCTAACACTTGGCGACTTACCTATCAGCGGGACGATCTGGCGTTCCTGATAGAATGCCGATTGGTTATTACGCCAGCCGCGAGCGATAAAGCAGCACAGGTGAATGAGTGTCGTCACCGGCCGCGAAATAGCCTCGCAGATGATGATGATGTTGAAGACTTTGCGCGTGTTTTCAGTACCCCGTTTAGTGCCCGTTTTTCGTTATCAACGCCTGCTTCCGATACCAACTCTGATCGCGTGCTTAAAAACTCGCCTTCGAAAAATTCATCTTCGGGTTTTCAATCTCAGTCATCTTTTTCACCTTTATCACCTACCAACCGTGAAGTTAGCCAACGTGCCTCCGATAACCGCTCGCTCTCCTGGCTCAAGCTCAAAGCCGGGCTGGTGGTCAGCCCTGCTAATGCGAATGCCCTTGCCGTTCCCATTCCTGCACCGCGCCCATAACGGCCTGGCGCTGGCTGAGCACTATCGGCAAACCAGCGATGGCGTCGCCTCGCCTGACGCGATCAGCCGCCGCACTTATTGGATTTTGTCGCGTTCACTTTATCGCGTCAAAACGATTACATTAGCAAATGTAGCCGCCAATCGGCGTGCCGCAGCGATCCAGCTTGAGCTGACGGCGTGGACACCGTTTCGCCAGACCGCTCACTACGTCATACCGCAGGGTGCAGGCGATACCCATGCATTGCTCATGGCGTGGGATCAGAACGCGGTTGAAGTCGCCCAGGCCGAGGCCGGGGTAGCCGAGCGGGAGCTACCGGTGATCCCCGAAGGCGCACTAAAGTCACTCGCGGCCAGCAGCGGTGATGGCGACGGCGTAAGCGTCCACACCTGCCTGGATGGCATCGAAGCTATCGTGATGCAGCATGGCATCGTCGCGGCAAGCCAGTGGTGGAGTGCTGCACCTAATCAAACCATCTGGGCTAACTTCCAACGTACCCATCGTACGCAGGGTATCCTAAGTGTGGGGGCCAACGGGTTCAATGTGGCACCGCGCAATGAAACTTTCCCAAGTCCGCAAATGGCAACTTGGCTGGCACGTCCACTAGGCTATGCGCGTGGACAGTCCCATGCACCAGACGCTCAGCGCGAAATCTGGATCGTGGCTGCTGCTGCACTGCTGCTGGCTATGCCGACGATTTGGTTTGCCAATGATTATCGCCGCCATGCGGTGGCTTTGTCGGCGGCTGAAAGCCGACTCACCAGCACCGAACTCGAGCTGGATGGCTTGCTCGGCGCACGTGGCAATGCCGTCGGCAGCCTCGCCCGTGCGGAGCGTTTTGACGCCGCTTTTAATCAGATTGATGCGCTTTTGATGTTTGCCGAGATCAGCCGTGCGCTAGGAACAATTAGCAAACCGGGTGCGCTGGTGTTGACGGAATGGGATTGGCGGGGCGATGGCAGCGATCTTCGCAGCAAACGCCTCAAAATGTTATTTACCACCACCGGCCCACCACCTGCCGCAACGGCGCTGGTCAAAGCTTTCGAAGCCAACCCAGCGTTTCGTGATGTGCAAGTCAATAGTGAAGGCTCTCGCTTGAGCGTTGAGCTTCGTGTTGAGCAGGTGCGTGCTGATACCGTTAAGGTCGCTGTGCCTGTTGCTGCGTCAACACCCCCTACAGCAGCTCCTCTAGCAACCCCGGGCGCCGCGCCTGCGTTGCCAACGGGCGGATAAGCGATGAGCGCTCGAAGTCAACTCACCGCCGCCTTAACCGATGCTCGCGAGCAATGGCGCGGGAATCCGCGCCTGCGCTATGGCGTGTATGTCATCGCGGCGATTATGTGTATTTACGGTATTTTAGTGCTGCGCGATGCCGTCACCGCCAAGCGCGAAGCCTGGGCCGCCACCGAGGCACGTATTGCGCGTGCCCGCGCATTGGCCAATTCAGGCGATTGGGTAAATCGTGCCAGTGAAGTTAAAGCTGCGATGAGCGAATTTGAAAGTTTGCTCTGGAAGGAAGGCAGCTTAGGGTTGGCGCAAGCAGCTGTTCAAGAGTCTGTTACGCGCACCTTGACCAGCGCCGGGCTAACCGCGCGGCAGGTTAAAGTGACCGTCAGCGATGCCCCGCTGTCAGCCGAGATGCCTGAAATAGTCCCGATCCGCGCTCGTGTCCTAATCGATTTTCGGCCCTTGGCTGTGAATGCCTGGCTCGCCGCGATGGCGCGTGATGTGAGTGAAAAAAGGCCGGCCATGGTGATTGAGAGTCTGACCATCAGAGGCGCACCGGCGCCGGTTGCAGATATCGAATTAGTGGCGTATGCGCTACGACCCGAAGCGATTCCGATCACTAACAATATCAAGTCCGCCGGGAACACAGCAACGGGAAACACAAGCGGAGGCGCAAAATGAGGCCGCGCCAAATTTTTATCTACTGGTTATGGGCGGTCGCGATTTTAGGGCTGGTGGTCGTGCTACTAGTGCCCGCACCGGCCATCGATCCAGCTACTCTCACCGTAGCGCGTGCTGATGAAGGTTGGCGCGTGACTCGCTTGAACATCACCAACCGTGCCACGGATAATTTGGCTGAACTGACCCGCAGTAATTTATGGGGCGGGCAATTTCAAACCGACGGTGAGGTTGATGAACGCGCCAAACGCTGGCGCGTGGCCGGCGTGGCCGGTCAAGCCCGCGACCGTGTAGTGCTGGTACAGTTTGGCGATGATCGAATTTTACCGTTGAAGGTAGGTGAAAAATTTCCGGACGGCACACCGATCGTGGATATCAAGGACAATGGTGTGTGCGTCAATATTGAGGGCAAGAAGCGTTTGCTACCGCTGGCCGAACAAACAATTCCGATTGTATGGTGATGATGAAAACAAAATTGATGAGAACCCGGTCGGCCCACGCGGTCATGTTGGCTTTGGGTTTAGGTATAGGGTTACAACTGGGCGGCTGCGCAACCGAGCCAGTGATTCCCGCCAAACTGGACCTGCCGCCACGCGCGCCGTCACTATTTGACATCGCACCCAGCGCTGTGACCGCGAGCGTTGCCACCAATAGCGCCAAGAGCGGTGGCACCGCCATCATCGCGGACAATCCCAAACCGCCGTTATTGCCCAACAAGCCTGCGCAAGCGGCTGCTACGGTTGTTACTTCAGGGCAATCAGCCGATGTCACGCTTAATTTTGATTCGTTGCCGCTGCCCGCATTTATCCAGACAGTCTATGCCACCGTGCTAAAACGCAATATCAGTATTGACCCTGCAGTGATGGCGCGAAAGGATTTAGTTACGTTGCGCAGCGGTAAAGCATTGACCGCGGGCGAAGCTGAAAATAGTGCGCGTCTGTTGCTCAAAAGCTACGGCATTGCGGTGCAGGATATTGGCGGTTTGATTCGCATCGTGCCGGACAGTATCAACACCGGCTACCTGCCTGAAATTCGCCGTGGCCGGGCGCTGCCGGATACGCCGTTACCGCTGCGTCCCGTGTTCCAGCTGGTAGAACTGCAAGCGGTGCGCAATACCGAAATCATCAGCTACATTAAAACGTTATTCGGTGAAAAAATTCGCGTCACTGAAGATCCGATTCGCAATTCCCTGCTTCTGGCGGGCAATGGTGATGATGTGCAAGCCGCGCTGGAAGCGATTCAAATGCTCGACCAGCCGCTGTTCAAAGGCCGCAACTCTATTCGCATCACCCCGCTGATTTGGTCGGCTGAGGAATTGGTTAAACGCTTGACCGAGATTTTGACGCAGGAAGGTTATGCGGTAGGCACAACCACGCCCGGCTCGGTTCAATATCCGATCACGCTTTTGCCGGTAGCCGGTATCAATAGTGTGATTGTGTTTGCTCAATCCAAAGAGATCATCAACCATATCGCGGAATGGGCGCAGACGCTGGATAAACCCGCTGAAAAAAGTGTAGGGCGAAGCTTTTTTAGCTACCAGGTCCAAAATACCGATGCCTCGCGCTTAGCCGAAACGCTGCAACAATTATTGAGCAGCAGCGGCGCCAGCGGCAGCAACAAAGGCTTGGCCGCCGCGAATATGTCAAGTCCTAGTAACACCCCTTCCACCACCGCGACAGGCGCACCCACGGTGCGTGCCACCGGTAATGTAGTGGTTGATGCTGGCACCAACACCATCCTGTTTCGCGCCAACGGCGAGGACTATACCGACATGATTCGCCTGCTGCGCGAGCTGGATCGCCCCACTCGGCAGGTCTTGATTGAAGTCACTGTTGCTGAGGTATCACTCGATGATACGACTGCGGTGGGGGTTGACTGGATATTCAAGGCGCTCAACCGAACCGGGCTCAATGTGACTTCGCTGGGCGGCAACACGGGCGTGGTTAACAAGGTCGATACCACCGCAACGGCGGCGGGTACTGGGGGAACCGCAACTACTCCTCCGGCCCCTCTGCCTAGCGGCATCGGCAGGTCTACCCTGTTAGGGGAAATCACTGGCTTTGTGGTGGGTCAACTTGATGGCAGCGGCAACCCTCGCGTGGTACTTTCTGCACTCGCTCAGCTGACTAAAACCAATATTTTATCGACCCCGCGAATCCAGGCGCGTAATGGTGAAACCGCGACCATTCGTGTGGGTGACGAAGTGCCGATCAATACCGGTCAGCAAAGTACCGCTTCGGGCACCATCACGACCACGCAATATCGCAGCACCGGCACGATCCTGCGCATCAAGCCGGTGGTGCATTCATCAGATCAGGTCGATATCGATATCAGCCAGGAAAACAGCATTGTCAAAAGTGTCGCTGGCGCAAGCGGGATCAATCCCACGATCAGCACCCGCGCCCTAGATACCAAGCTGACGCTGCGTCATGGCGAGACTTTTGTGATGGGCGGCTTAATATCCAACACCACTTCCAACACCGATAGCGGAGTGCCGTTCTTGAAGGACATTCCGATTTTGGGTTATGCGTTCAAAAAGAACTCGACCACGCTCGCACGGACTGAATTGATTGTGCTCATCACGCCCTACATCATCAATGATTCAACTGAGGCACGCGCCGTGACGGATGCGTTCCGGAAACAGCTCGGCCCGTGGGCGCAAGCGCAACCCAAGCTGGCGCCTGAGCAAAAAACGATGGCGGCGCCCAGCAACGAGTAAATCAGGGAGCGGGCTCAATCGCCGCCAGCACGATGGCGGGGGTTAATAATTCCGGCAAGATTATCGGCTCTCCCTGAGCTGGGTAAAACACATAGAGCGGCACACCGTTACGGCCAAATTCGGCGAGCGTTGCGGTGATCACCGGGTCTTTCACGGTCCAATCGGCCTTCATCCGCACCACCGATAATGCCTGAAAGCGATTGATCACCTCGGCCTGATTCAGCGCGGCGCGTTTATTGACCTGGCAGGTGATACACCAAGTAGCGGTGAAATCAACGAACACCGGTTTTCCCTGCGCACGCAGCTCGGTAATTTTGGCCGGTGAGAACGACACCCAACCGTCTTCAAGCTTGGCTTGCGGGAGGTTCTGCGTTTCCCCTGAGGGCCAGGCCAACGCGATGCCGACGGCCACGCCGATCAAGCCCAATGCGATGGCGAGCATCGGTTTTTTAACCTGCCAGCGCCCATACGCCCATGCCGCAAACGCGATCGTGGTCAGCGCCGCGAGTAATTTGGTCACGCCATCATTGCCTGTCTGTGCGCCCAATACCCAGGCCAGCCAGACGACGGTGGCATACAGCGGGAACGCCATGAATTGTTTGAACGTCTCCATCCACGCACCCGGTCTGGGCAAAAACCTTAACCACGCAGGCACGAACGAGAGCAATAGCACCGGCAACGCAAGCCCGACCGCAATCGCCAAAAACACCAGCAATGCAATCGGCGCGCTTTGGCTTAGCGTGAATCCCACGGATGCACCCAGACCTGGCGCCATGCATGGTGTGGCCACCAGCGTAGCCAGCACGCCGGATGCGAATGCACCGGCGAGCGGATTTTTTTGCGCCTTCATTTCGGCCTGACCTGCCGCCGATTGCAATGAGGTGCCGATTTCAAACGCCCCTGATAGATTCAACGCCATGACAAAAAATATGATCGCGAGCAGCACGATGAAGCCTGGCTCTTGCAACTGGAACCCCCAGCCAATCGATTGGCCCGCCGCACGCAGCGTCAACATCAGCGCTGCCAGCACCACAAACGACACCACCACCCCGGCAAAAAATGCGAGCCCCTGGCGGCGCAGGATACGGGCATCGCCGTGGGCGTTTTCCACAAAGCCCATCACCTTGATACCCAGCACTGGAAACACGCAAGGCATCAGATTAAGCACCAAGCCGCCCAGCAACGCGGCTCCAATTGCTGCAAACAAACCCAAGGCGGGGAGCGCACCTTGAGCCATTTTTGGCTTGATAGCCACTCCAGTGCTAGGGTTTGAATTTACCGCATAACTAACCGGCGCCGCAATCGCCACGGCTTTACCCACATGCGCGCGACCCCAATTATTCGATGTCACCAATACGCCATCGAGTATTTTAAGATCGCTCACCACAGGATCCGCCAATGGCATCGTCAGCCTGAAACTTTCCCGCCCACCTTCGGTAAGCCGCGTCAGCACTTGCTTGCCGGCGTTGGCGATAACATCGTCGCGGATCGGATAAAACGCGATGTCCTCGATATCCTTGAACTCAACGGTTTCGCCTGACGGCGGCATCAGATCAATTTGCAGACCCTCTGCGGAGAGCCGGGCGCTGCTATTCCAGCCTGATAATGGCGTGGGCAATGCTGCATGTGCAGCCGTAAATGCGCTAGCCCAGCGCGCGTCCGGTCGGTTAGTCGCCCCAGCAGCAGCGACCGGCAAGGTGATCGAAACTTGGCCGTCTTCGGGAATACATACATCCGCACACACCAGCCATTCGGCCTTGGCACTCAGCGTAATTTTCTCGCCAGCCTTCAACGTATTAGGCGTTTGAATCGTGACCAGATGCAGCACCTCGCCCTCGTAGCCAAAATTCATCAGCGGGCCCAGCGGTAATTTTTTTGGGTACGGCCAATCGATGGCACTTGCGGTAAAACCGCCAGGCAAATTCCATTTGAGTTTGGTCGGCAAACCCGAATCTCCCGGGTTTCGCCAGTAGGTGTGCCAGTGCTCGATGATATTCAAGCGCAGCGCCACCTCGATACTCTGCCCCGGAACAATGGCCGTATGACGCGCAATTAGCTCGGCCTCAACATGCGGCGTTTTAACGACTGCAGCACCTGCCATGGCGTCGGCCTGTGTGCCGATGAAAATAAATATTGTGGCCAGCAAGATTGAGAAAAAATGCGTTATGAGTTTAGGCATGGAACATTCAATAGTTGCGTAAAAAATGCCGCACATGACCTTCGCTACGGCTGGCGGAGAATAAAAAATGCGGGCGTGCGCATTCCGAAGATGATTTTAAATACGAAAGGGCTTGCCGTACAGATGTGAACGGAATGCAGATATTGACCCATGGACAACCGGTGAGAGAGTATGCGCTCAAGAAGGGTGGTGCCCACAGTCTGGATTGAACAGACGACCTACCGCTTACAAAGCGGTTGAAAGGCGATTTTCTATACGCACGATTCCAAAATTTATCGAGAAAAATTGGTTTTAATTCCAATAGTTACCTACGGAATTTCAAAATTTATTGTAACTCAATGTGTTGCGCGTTTTGCCCATTTAATGGCCAGCAAATGGCCACGCATGAAAATTGAAGGTGCCGAGTTAAAGCGAAAAACCGGCAAAATTTGGAAACTGGTAAGACTCAAATGCTCAATAATTTCACCGCGTATTTTCCCGTCATGCCATAGCTTGTTGGCGCCAATGCGCGTTTGACCTGAGCTACCGATTTTGACTGACCCACCGCAAATTGGCGAAACCCCTGAATAGGCAACGGTTCGCGAGGGCTTCTGCTGGGTCAATAAAATGTCGGCAAGTGGGTCAATTTGGTTTCGGCGGCAACAGCACTAGCCATAAATCCAGTACCGGAAAGCCTTAGGCAGATTCGAGGATCCGGAATCGCGAGTTAAAAAAGCCATGAAAGTTGATCAAGTACCAGCCGCCAATCCAACCGACTTGGGGTAACTCGCTTGTCAACTATTTGCTTTACATCTACGAAAGAGAAACAATTTTGATGTCAAAAATTGCAACACACACTAACTATTGACTAGAAATTTGGTGTTCATGGCCGGACGGTGAATTGCGTTGGGCAAGCAATGGTAATCGTATTTGCATGCGCCTTGGCCAGCGTGTCCACCCAGTCAAAGGGTATATTGCCGACGTGCGTTCGTTTCCTCGATGGGGCAAAGGTTTAGTCTTGGCCAACTTTGGTTGTCGCGTTTCTAGAAAATCAAGCCGAAACCAAAGTGTGAGCGGCGATTCTGCAAAAGAACGCAGTTACTGGCTTCGGGTATAGAGCGCTGAGATATCCGAGCCCAGTCTATTTTGTAGCGATGGATTGGTCGGTGCGTTGAATTGCAGTGAAATTTGAGCCCAGTTGAGCAGTAAATTTTATAAAAAATAGCCTCACATCAAACCACAATTCCATTTTATTTTACGCTGCGAGACGGAGTGGCGAGTTGGGTTAGCATTCTCAGCTGTCAACGCTTCTTCCTAGCCAAATTGAGTGCACTACGCATGCTGATACCTCTGATAAGCTGGTCGATGCTGGACTGGCTGGAGGGAACAACCCGACCGCAGAAGCCTGGAAACGGAAGCCATCCCCACTCAGAAACACGGTCACCGATTCGGAAAATTGCGCTGATCTGAGCACTAATCCCGCCTCAACCCGGACCGCCGTTAGCTCAAATCCACTGTCCGGCGCGGCCTTCTCAAACCGAGTTTTTTGGAGCGGTGTCGCTAACTGTCCTCCATCCTAGGCAGGCTTGTTGCCAGTCGCCGCCGAAAAGCCAGGTCGTTTTCGTCGTTAGCTTTGCGCTCCAGCAGTAGCACGTCTTTCTGTTGCATCGATTCTGGCGGTGCCGATGTCGTCGTCACAATTTACTGAAACGGAACGCCGCCACTATTGGACAGCTGGCTTTCTGCCTCTCCCGCAAGCAGCAAATATTCACTGTAAAGCCGGCCGCTCATATCGGCTTCGAGCGGGCAGTCGTGTACTACAAACCCCGGATGATGACTGGACTTTGATGTCGCGGCATCCAACAAGCAAACCATATCGTCTATAAGCATCTCAAGGACCTGGTAAGCCTCACCCTCCCGAGCAAGCTGAAAGGGTCTCATTTCACTATCCGATATGAAGCGGCCATGCTCGCCTTCGCCTAGTATCCTGGCAGCCACTAACGCCGTCGGCGCTTTGATTTGTTCCCGTCGCTCGTCACGCTCTATTCCGCGCTTTACAACGGTGACTTTGTGTTCATTTCGGTCGCGAGTCAATAACTTTTTCCTCGCTTGGGCTCGTTGCAGGGGATGCACAAGCGCATCGGTTAGCCAAAGCGCCCGCACTTTAGCCGATTTTAGCGAATCTTGCGGCTGATCGTCTGCACCATTACCAACGATATAAATGACCTACGCAACAGCGCAGCTTCCGCTCTGCATACCCCAATTCAAATTAATCCAATGTCTTTTGGCTGGGCACCGACGAAGATTTTTGTTAGCTGCGTATTGCTTAATCCGTACATACGCTGAAACAAGCCACCGAATACCGCGCGATATTCGTTTAGCACCGGATAATCACGATTCTGGAACAAAGATTTCTGTTCGACGGCGACATTTTCGCCAGCAATTTGCCCACCCTTAATCGATCCGCCCAGCACCCAATAGACGCTGCCATGCCCATGATCCGTACCACGGTTACCGTTCTCACGAAAAGTGCGGCCGAATTCGCTGACCACCACGACCACCGTGTTGCGCCATTCGTTACCCATTTCGTTGGCAAATGCGGCAAGTCCGCGACCAAGCTCATCAAAACGGCCAGCCAGATACCCAGTAGCGTTACCTTGGGCAACGTGGGTATCCCAACCGCCGACATCGACAAATCCAATGTTGTGCTTGTCCTTCATCAGCTTGGCGATGCGGCGCGCTTCCAGCTCAAAACCTTTTGCTGAAATCGCATTGCGGCTCGCCCCGTCCATTTCAGCCGTCAATTCACGCATCACTTCATCACGAATAGTAAAACCCTCGCCAACGCGCTGCTCAAGCGGCGTTCCCCGGTACATCGCCGCAATCATTGCCGTTTGCCTGGCATCTAGCGCGGGTTTTGAAACAGAGCGCAACGCGGTGTTGGGGATTTGCATGCTGCCCTGTAGCACGATGGGCAATTGATCCGTAAACGCAATGGCACCTTGGCTATTCAAAGTAACAGCAAGCCGATTCAGAAAGCCCGACTGATAATTGCGCCCCTGATTGAGTGGTTGGCCCAGTTCAATGCTGTCTTGCGTTTCAAAATGACTGCGCGACAGGTCGTCAATTCCGGCAAATGGGATAAAGGCGGCCTGTCCGGCAGTAAACAGCGGATAAATCGATTCGCGCAGTGTGGGATGCAGCCCCCAATCTGTACTGAGCGGCAGTGCCGTATTGGCCACAGTGCCGGGTGCAGGAATGGCGATATTCGGGCGTGCCTCATAGTAAAACTTGCTCGATATCGGTACCAGCAAGCTGGCTGCATCATAGCCACCTCGCATGAATACCACCAGCAAGCGGTTGCTGGTGGTCGGCGCGGCGAACAATCGCCCCACGCGCAGCGTAGAAGTGGCCGCATAAGCCGTCGCGGCTACAGCCGCGCATTTCAATAATTGACGACGATTCATCTCAACATCTCCGGGGACAATGACAGGTATTCATGCAGCGGTTACTTACCGATACATCATTTCAGGCGCGGACAATAGCACCATATTCCATTCTTGCGGTGTGGCAGATTGTTCTAATGCCTTGCGCGTAGCCTGATTGAGGCTGCGTTCAATTTGATTGTAGTAAAGCGCATTGGCAAGTTGTGGGAAGGCTGGCTTTTCAACAGGCTGGGGCCCTTCCGTCTTAAATAGTCCAGCACTGCCTGAACCAATCGCCTTGGCAATTTCAAATCGGGTGTTCATCTGTCCCGGGCTGGCCCATGCCGACTCAATCATCGAATAACCGTCTGGCGTTTGACGGCCAAACAGCGGTTGCCCCATGCGGTTTAGCCAATTTTGCATCGGGCCTGCGTTGAGAATTGGTTTGTCGTCGTAAGCCAACCGCACCGCCGACACCACATACTGCATCGGCGTTTTGAATTTATGGCCAAGCGAGGCGTTGAATTCATTGCTCGCAAACAGCGTCCTAAGCGTGGCTGAAATATCGCCATCAGTCTGCAAAAAAGTGACCGTCATCCGGTCAACGAGCGCAGCGGGCGGTTGGTCAGCGACAAAGTAAATGGCGAGCTTGCTGCAAACGTAGCGCGCGGTTGACGGATGGCGCGCTAGCAAGCCAATAGCCTCATTGACTTCAGCAAGCCCACGCCCTTTTAATGTGCGTCCTAGCAGCAATTTGTCGCCATAGTCATGGCGATTCGGGTTGAATTCAAAAATGCCGCTACGCACATATTGGGCTGCAATTTCTTTGCGCACATTGGGTTTTGTAGTGCCCAGATTGACCCCTACTCCAGTCAGCACGCGTGCCAGCTCCTGCACGTCCTTCTGGCTGTAGCCGCCGCCAACGCCGAGCGTGTGCAGTTCCATCAGCTCACGAGCGTAATTTTCGTTGATACGGTTGACCGCATTTTGCTCATTGTCCAGATAACGGATCATTGCCGGATGAAACACTGTCGCGGTCAGCAGCTCGCGAAATTTGCCCAGGACATGCGGGCGAATAGCGGATTCTTCAAAATCGCCAATCATTGCGCGAATATTGTGCTTGCCCTGATGGATGCTGAAATGATTCATCCAGAACCAGACCATTTGCTCCTGTAACTGGTTGGGCGAGTACACCGCGCGCATCAGTGCGCGCGTTGACGCTTCGCGGGCAACGCGGTTCATCTCATTCTGATAAGCCTGCTGCGCCACTTTTTTGGCGTCGTCATCCTTGATGATGTCGGCGTCTTTACGACGTTGCTCCAGTTCCGCAACCAGCGACGGCATGTCTTGTTTGACGATAGTCATATCGGTAATTTGCTGGCTGATCGCCGCTGGCAATGCCCGCTTTTGCGTCAATTGCGCATCGAGATAACGCGACACGCCAATCTGGTCAACTTGCTGCATCGTACTTGCATTCACACCCCACGTAATGCGATTAATGACGTCTAGTGGCTTGCCTGCCACGACAGCCAAGGCGCTCTGCATGGGCGGCTTGCTGGGCGCGTCGACAGTGGCGCAACCCGATAACGCTAACATTAGCAACAGTGCTCCACGCGGTAACGCACCTGACTTGCTCGACAGTTGCTCGAATCCAAGCAGTCGATTAAAACGGTGTAAAAAAATCAGCATAAATTCTCCGCATGAATCAGCATAAATCTCAAAATCAATGACTTGCCAGCAGCGCGCAATTGCCAAGAACATAGTTAACGCTAAAAACACCAGTGAAGTGCACACGAGTTGCAACAACTTATGACAACACTGGCAACGATGATGAACTTCCGTCGTTTGGTGTTCATCGTCTGCACGCTCACAAGGCGACCTTGCCCCTGTTTAACGTATCCCTTAACCAGGCCGGTTATGCGGTCTGTGTTATCTGATCCGCATGCCTTGCTGCTTCAAACTGCATCGGACGACGTAGTCCAGCGCCCCGGTCAGCAGTAAAACAACGAGCAGGGTAGGGCACAGCATTTGCAGCGACTGGCAAATCGCGATCACTTTTCGGCGGTCGCCGCGATCGGCGAGTAAGCCATCTGCGAGCGTCAACAGCCAAATGGGCGCTCCCAAAGCAAATGCGTCTAGACCAATCAGAAACGACGAAGCGCCGAGACTCAATATCAGCCACGGCGGCGCCACTTGCTGTGCCCACGTGCTAATGTTGGCAAGCAGACTGGCGAACCAGAAAGTACCAAAGCGGCGGGTAAATATGAGGCTAGTCGATTCGCGAAAGGCAATCTTCTTCATGACGATGCAAGCTAACACAGCACGAGCCTGTTGCTCTGTCGTTTACGCAACCGAGCCTAGTTTTTCTAAACGAAATCGCCAGATCGACCAACTCACAGCGTCAATCCCAAGCCTTCAACCGCGACAAAACTTTGTTGCGACGCTCTGGGTTGAACCTAAACGTACCCGCTAATTTGCCAAATGGAGACAACGCGCCCACCGTTGTTTTTAATTCCTTGGGCAATCCTGAGCCATGCAAACTATAAACTGCGGGTAGACTCACTTAGGGACTAATTTTAAGTATTCGTTTGTCAGTGCGGATTAACTGATCGCGGATTAAGTATTCGTTTGTCAGTGCGGATTAACTGATCGCGGATTTTTAGCGGCGGCGGAAGTGAAATTGATGGACTTTGGCCCTCCAAATTACGTGCAGTTTGAAGTGAAAGTAAATCATCGCGATGAAAGTTCGTTCCTTGCATTGATAGCGTGATGAGATGCGTGCGGAGATGGCTGCGTCTGCCGATTTGGCAACCCCTACCGATGAGAGTAGTGAAGCGTTGCAGCTCAACACTGAGAATTCAATTCGCTAGCTGGCACTAGACAACCATTGCTTTATTGGATGGTTTTAAATTCCGATCAAATTTTTACAGCAGGCAAACGACGATAATCATAAAAAATTTGATGATCGTGTTTGTATACTGTCGTCAGTTCACTTTACCACTGGCGCTTTGTGTTTCTTTTTTGTGGCCGGTGGACTCTTTTGCTCGGCCTCTTCCTTCGCTTCGGACGCTTTTTGCTTATCAATGCGGTGTTGTTCAACTTCCTTCGTTAATTCTTCTTTACGAGCTTCGATCTTCGCTTCGTTCATGGTCCGGCGATAGGCCTCCGGGGCGCGATCTACTTTCTTTGGTGGCTTTTTGGGGTCGTGTGACACATAGGCAAATTGCCCGGCATTGATGATGACTTCGCCAGCGGGATTTTTGAGCGACGTACTGCCACTGTTTACTTTTTCATAGGTGCCCGGTTCGCCGCCAACAGCTTTTTCGCCTGGTCCCGGAATCGGGATGTGCAACGGTTCATGGTCAGTGCCCCGAATCCCAATCGTCGCCGAAGGTGTTCGGATCGCATAATGATTCGCGTTGTTCCGGCCAATCCAGCCGGTAATCGAGCGCATCGCGCCATAGGCCATTGACATGATCACGCCGTCGTCTTTATCGCCTTTAGCCCGATAAAACTCGACTAACACCTTCGAATTCGGGCGAAATGCCATGTAGCCGTGGTCGTCGGTACGAACATGCAATTCACCGTCACGCCCGGTCATGATGGTTTCGCCCTCAATGATCTTATCGTTAACGTGTACCAAGCGTGTTTGGCCTTTTGTGTCGATAACCGATACCTTGCCTTCCACCAATTCCACCACGCCAAATTCATTCTCAGCCCATGCCACCGGCGCGGCCACCAGGACACAACTTAAAATGAGTAAGCTGAATGTGCCGGTAAACCGGGCCACCACCGTCAAAAAAAGATTCTTTAAAAACATCGAGCGCAGACGCATGATGGTGACTCCTATAAAAACGACAGAAAATGAATACCGTTTAAAAATCGGATGAAATGGTCATACCAAAACCGTTATCGGGACTTTGCGCCGATCGCCCCGAAATGGCATAAATATCAACCTTAACGCCTTTGAACGGCTTGAAATTAATATAGTAAGTAACATCGCGCGATCGTGGTAAACCGTCCGCAATCGATCCACCCTCACTGAAGGTTACGCCAACGGACGTCGTTTTACTAATACGATAACTGCCATCGAACGAGCCGTAAAAAGCATTTTTGAATCTTTGACCATCGGGCTTTCCGACAAACGTATAGCCAACGGTCAATGCGCCATTAAAAGAGCCGAGTGCGTGCGACAAGACAGACTGAAATGAAAGATCATCCTTGCCAGACCCTAGGCCTTTGGCACTGGACGCAGTACTAAATTTCGCAATGCCGCCGAAATCAAGATCAACCCCATTGTCTTCTTCGGTCAGGAGATATCGGGTAACGCCGGCGGTGACATCGCCGAGCCCGGATGCCTTCTGATCGGGGCCGACGATGACGGTGGGTCGCCGCCCCGGGATCGAGATAAGCCGTCCGGGCCCTTGTTGGTGAACATACGGAACAACGACATCGAACGAATAGTCGTCCACGTCATAGGTCACGGTCGTGGAGGTGATAGAGACGACGGAATATTGGCTTTGACCGTATTTGCCTTTTGACCGGTCGTAGCCAATTTTCGCATTCAAGGTCGGCTCGTCCTTGGTTGTGGCCTCCTCCTCAATGGCAAAAGCGTTAGGAATTCCTATTGTCACCGCGATAAACAAGCGCGCGCAAAATTTAAAAGTAGCGTTCATTCAACCGTTCACATTCGTTAATACGTTAGTCGGAAAACAACAATACGGAGCTTTGTTTGGCGTCAATTACCGCCTACACACGTCTCCGCAATCGGTGAGTCACGGTTCGCCGGTGATCGCGACGGCTTTTGATCGCGTCGTGCTGCGCTTTGGTGGCGTCGGGCTTTGTGACGCTGTCCTTATTTTTAACCTCTTTTGCGGCAGGGATTGGGGGCGGCGTTTCCTGAGCTTGCGTGAGTGTGTTAACACTAACGAGCAAGCCTGTCAAAATCAACAGCAGGTATTTTTTCATGATGTAAGTCTCCATTTGTTACAATATTTTAGATCGGAGGTGATGGTGTCGTAATAATATGTTGTTGTTGAGTTATGAACAAACTTTTACAAATTTACTCATTCTCACGATTCAAAAAATAGAGGATTTATGAAAATTCTAAATATTTTTGTTGCAACCCTGTTGACGAGCTTTGCGATGCAAGGTTGGGCTCAGACGCCAAAGCCGCCCGAGCCACCGGGCAAAACAGTGGCTAAAACAGACGCCAAAGAAGAGAAAAAGGACAAAGAAGAAGAAAAAGACAAGGACGAGAAAAAAACGAAAGCCCATAAAAAGCATACGCATAAACACAAGGAATAACGTGTCGCCTGCTTGCAACAGGGGAAAGCATCTGTCGTTGACATCCATCGAGCCCCTGTTAGAGTATGTAATCATTCATTAATTCTCATTGCAAGGCGTTAGCATGACGACTGGTCTTGCCAAGGAAAAGCGAGAGCGCCTGATGTATCGCGTTGTTAAGCGATTTGACAGGCGCTTTTTTCTTTACCTCGCTGTCTTCGCGTCATTGTTGGTTGCCGTCGATGTCAGTACGACCAAATTGGTCGGAGGAATGGAACAGGCAACTTTTGATTGGTTGATGAAGCATCGCATTCACTATGCGGCGCCCGATCGTGACATTGTCATTGTCGATATCGATGATGCAAGCATCAAAGAGTTGTCACTGCGATACGGTCGGTGGCCTTGGCCGCGCGAGGTGATTGGTGGACTGCTTGAAAAACTGGCCGTAGCCAAGCCTCGTGCAATTGTTTTTGATATTGCTTTTAGTGAACCGGATAAATTAAACCCGGTTTCCGATCAGCACTTTCTGGAGCAATTACGAAAATCAGGGAATGTTTTTTTCCCGATGGTGCTGTTAGATGAGACCGGCGTTAGCAGCATCCCGCTGCGATCCTTGGCCAGTGCCAAGCGTTTGTCGGCAACCGCCTTGGACAGCGAAAAAACTTCGGTTTTATTGCCGTTCTTCCATGATGAACTTAAGCCAACCCAAATTGGCACGAACAACATTACGCCCGATAAAGATGGCATCATCCGCCGCTTTGCGCCACAGCGCGAGACGAACGGTTGGGGAATACCGTCAATTGCGCTCCAAGTCGCGCGATCGTTGAACTTTCCGCCCTTGCAGAACCCAAATTTTCTGGTCAATTGGCGGGGCCCACCGTACTCCTATTCCTCGGCGTCGTTTAGCCATATTTTGTCATCACCCATCGAGGGACCCGACTCGCATCTCAAAGAAGATTTCGGGGGTAAAATTGTCATTATTGGCTCGACCGCGGCGAGTTTGTTCGACATCAAAGCTTCACCGATGGCGCGCATCCATCCGGGTGTCGAGATGCTCGCGACCGTGGTTGATAATATTAAAAATAATGATCCGCTTCATGAGCTCCCATCGTCCGTCTACGCATTTGCCGCGATAGCATTCATCTTCGTACTGGCCTTCACATTGTATTCAGAGCGCAGTGCCATGGTGACGGATTGGCTGTTTATTTTGTTGCAATTCGTGGCCATCGGTGTCTGCTACCTGTTGCTCAATCTGGGCAACACCTATCTTGATATGACCGTGCCTATTGCGTTTTCAGTCGGCTTCTTCACGGTGGCACGTATCTATGGCTACTACCTTTCGGAATACCGGGCAATGCAAATTTCACCCGATATCAAGCTTCAATACGGGAGTCGTTATCGGTTGTCAGTAATGGCAATTCGATTTGCCTCCGGGAATACCGTCTCTCGAAAAAAGATCGAGCAATTGCTGCGCAAAACCCTTGCGTCGTCGGAGCTCAAAGCAAATGTTGAGATGCATCCGTTTGGATCGTCGCGATTGCTCGAGAACCTTGTCCCTAATCTGTTTTTAATTTCCTGGATTACGATCGAGGATGTCACAACCGACGCAAAAATTGAAATGGAAACGTATCGAATCACTGGTTTTTTAAGAAATACTTATGACGAAAAACATTTCACAACGAGCACCGAATCGGGAACATTGATTGTCGACGAACAGGCAAACGTGATTCAAGGACAAGATATCGCGATGGCGGCGATAAATTCGATCACCTCGCCACGATAAAAACTGTTCGATGGCGAAGTGCCCGCATGTAGACTAATCTGTCGGCCAGCAGACTGGACTGCAGAGATCACGCCCCCGGCTTGCTGGCCGCTTGGGATATGTTACGACTGTCCCTTACGAACAATTGTGGCCGCCGACATCAAATTGACCCACCTGCCGATTTTGATTGCCCCACTCCAAGCCCCCGCGAACCGTTGCCTATTCAGGGATTACGCCAATTTGGGGTAGGTTGGTCAAACAGCGTGCAACACTTTCCAGTTTAGGGGTGGAAACAGCGTCCAATAGTTTCCACCCCTAAACTGGAAAGTGTTGCACGCTGTTTGACATCAAGGTGCGGTACCACCAGAATATTTTGAGCGCCCCTATTTTTTGGCGCCGACCGCGAAAGGCGAAAAAGTGTACGCGCTATTGCGCGAGACCTTGCGCAAAGAAAAGAAAATCGGCATCGCCTATGTGGTGATCGCGACCAAGCAGCATCTGGCTGCGTTGAAGCGCGTGTTCGATATCGACATCGAGCGCTGCCCGCACTGCGGCGGGCAACTGAAGCTCATCGCGGCCATTGAGGATGCGGCCGCCATCGCCCGCATCCTCACGCATCTGGGGCTGGCCGCGCAGCCGCCACCGCGCGCGCCGGCGAGACGGGTGGATCTGTTTCAGGCGGCGTGAGACGTAAAACTGGACTGGACTTTGACAGGGCTGGGGGAGGTGTGCGGACGGCGCTCGGGCAAACGCTCAGATGGAGTGGAATTCAGGCGCGCTGAGTGCGGAAATTGTCTGCGAGGTTAACTGAGCCATGGGCTTTTAGAGGTTGCGCGCGCGTTTGACCGCTCAACGATCATCGGATACATTCAGGATGCTTGAAAAGGGGCGTTTGAAATTCCTATACGTCGTTCCGACTCAGCTATGCCACCAGGGAAAGCGAGCCAGCCGCCTCGCCCGCGCGCCGTCAAGGGTGGCTGCGAGAAACGCTCAGGGACCGCTGACCTGGATGGCCACCAGCTTGCCTGCGCCTTGTAAGAACAAGGGCCCGCTGTCGAATACACCCGCGGCCGCGCCGCACGAGACGTTGTACGTTGTCTGCACAGCAGGATTTACGATCGCATCGAGCGTGGCAAGGACCGTCGAACTGAGAGTGGTCGTATTGAATCCAGCGCCGGTTACCGTCGCGGATGGCACCGTGAAGTGTACAAGGTCGATCTGCGTGGCCGGAATGGACGAGGTATCGAGCAGATTGCATTGCGCCGAGTAGAGCGTGGGAATGGGCACCAAAGTCCCGTCAGCGAGCGTGATCGAGGACGGCGGCGTACTCGTGGCGACCTCCGTTCGGGTGTGCAGCGCGTAGCGGCCGGGCGGAAGAGTGATGCTGCTGCCCGTGGCGCTGAATGCCGCGCCGCCGCCGCCGCCCGTCCCCGCGGGGCCCTGCGCGCCAGTCGCGCCAGCAGGGCCGGCGACTCCTTGAGCTCCGTTCATGCCATTTGTTCCGGAAACGCCGGGCGTTCCTGCGGGGCCCACAGCGCCCGTTTGTCCGGCCGGTCCCGCGGGGCCCGTTGCACCGGTCAGTCCGGCCGATCCCGCGGGGCCTGTCGCGCCTGTCAGTCCGGCAATTCCTGCGGGGCCTGTCGCGCCCGTCAGACCTGCGATTCCTGCGGGGCCCACCGCGCCCGTCAGTCCGGCGATTCCTGCGGAGCCTGTCGCGCCCTTCAGTCCGGCCGTCCCTGCGGGGCCTGTCGCGCCCTTCAGTCCGGCAGGTCCAACCGCGCCGGCGATTCCCTGCGGTCCCGGCGGGCCCGCCGATCCCGCAGGGCCCTGGGGTCCGGCGAGGTCGCCGATCTTGACGAAGAACGGTTCCGAACTAGCGGTCCCGTTGGCGACGACGAGCTTGTGCGTACCCTCAACGCCTTCGTCGAGCGATGCAATGATTGACTCGTCCGTGCCCCCGCACGGCGATCCGGAGGAGGCGGCCAGCACCTGCTGGGTAATCAAAATCTCGCCGCCGAGAGCGACGCGCGGAGTCGACCCGAAACCATGGCCGCAAATCGTCATGACGCGATAGGTGGTGTCGGGGCAAACCCGCAAGACGCAAATCCCCGTGGCGCAATCCTTGGCCGGGTCAAAGTCGTGATTGCTCGCGGCCCTGAGGTTGGAGCAGGTCTGCGCCTGCGCAGCACCCGGGAGGCCAAAGGCAAAGAGGCCACAGACCGCAGTGACCGCGAGCGGAAGGAAGCGAAAACGGCGCTGCAGCACATTGAACTGGTTGATTTCACCCATGGTGGACCTCCTGTAAAAATGAGCCTGGAAGGTAGCGTATCGAGCCCTCGCTGTCAACTGGTCGAGCGGTCGTTCAGGTCACTGCACTCAACCATTGAGAAAGAGATTATTTTCAGCGCGGAAACTCAACGCCCAGCCGTGCGGTGGTGCAAAGCGCGGGCCAAGGGTTTCGTTTAAAAGCGAAAGTTATACAAGACAAGTTTGCTGAATTCGGCCCAGCCACTCACTTATTGCTTCGATATACGCGGGCGTTGATCACACAAATGGCGCAGACAGCAGTCTGCAACCGCCATCATTCCCTTGACAAGCAACTGTGTCGTTGGCTATTACTGAGTCTTGATCGCCTGTCGGGTAATGAGTTAGTGATGACCCAGGAATTGATTGCCAACATGCTCGGCGTTCGCCGAGAAGGCGTCACGGAAGCGGCCGCCAAGTTGCAGAAGGCTGGCTTAATTAGCTATACACGTGGGCGCATAGAGGTGCTGAATCGCGACGGGCTGGAGAAGCGGTCATGTGAGTGTTATGCAGTGGTCAAAGCAGAATACGACCGCTTGCTTCCGAATCAGATAGCCGTCTGACTTATTGCCGGTCATCCATCACCGTGACCATTTTTTTCAAAACTTGCACAATTAAGCAGAAGCTAAAATGAAATTTACAGAATCTTTCTGGGATATACAGTTTTTCTGTGTAGTCCTGCCTGTATGAGTAACATACGCCAGATGCTGAAATCTCATCAACCTATTGCTGCTACGTGAGAGATAAGGGCGGTGCGTTTATGACCGCTAACACGATGCTGGATGCCAGAACAGTTGAGTATCCAAAACGCGAAACGCTTGCTTCATATTGTGGTTTGCCTATTTTGGACAGCGAAGGCAGAATTCTTGGAACATTGTGTCACTACGATGTGATGCCGCGTGATCCCGAACAAATTGATTTATCACTAATGTTGTCGGTTGCCGTTACGCTGTTGAAAAGCCACTTCGTAGATTGAATGAAGTACGCCGAAATTTTGGCAAAACTCTGATGCATGGTTGACTCCCGATGAGATTCACGCTCTCATTACCTAAAATCCCGACTACTGGTTGCCAACGCCCCCAATAGCTTCGAGTGATCCACCAACATCCCCGCCATCACATACACCGTTGTCGCTTCACGCTCAATCGTGCCGTAAACCGTAAGCAAACGTGATTGCGTCAGCGCCACCCTGAAACGCTCCGCAATATTGCGCCACACTGTGATATTGATCAGACCATACTCATCTTCCAGCGTCACAAACACCGCCCCTGAAGCCGTATCAGGCCGCTGACGATTTAACACCACACCGCTGGTTCGCATCAACTGCCCCTGACGTGCATACTGAATATCATCAGAGGATTTCAATCGCATCGCTTTCAGTTTGGGCCGCAACAACTTCAACGGATGGCTACGCAGCGTCAAGCCAACCCGGTTGTAATCCGCCAACACATCTTCACCCTCGGTAGGCGCCAGCAATGAAGGCTGTCGCGTGTCTTGTTCCGCGCGCTGTGCGCATTGTGAACCACGCAGCAACGGCGGTAATCGCTCTGTGCCAAGTGTTGCCCACATCGCGTCCCGCCGGTGTCCGGCCAGTGACCGAAACGCATCCGCTTCGGCTAGAGCATTCATATCTTTGGCGTTTAACTGTGCCCGCTCTCTCAGCTCATCAAGACTGAGGCACGGGTTGGCGCGACGTGCCTCGACCATTCTCATGCCCCCCTCTGCTGACAACCCAGCAATACTCTTTAATCCCAGTCGAATCGCTGCCTGGCCTTTTGTATCGGCCACCAGGGTGCTGTCGTAATCGCTCATCAGCACATCCACCGGATACACCTCCACCCCATGTCGTTGCACGTCGTACACAATCTGGGCGGGTGCATAAAAGCCCATCGGCTGACTGTTCAGCAGGCCCGCCGCGAATGCAGCCGGCTCATAGCACTTCAGCCATGCCGTCACATAGGCCAGCATCGCGAAACTCGCAGCGTGACTTTCCGGAAACCCATAATCCCCAAATCCCTTCACCATCTCAAAAATCTGTTCCGCATAGCCTGCTGCATACCCGCGCGCGAGCATGCCCTCAACGAGCTTGTCGCGAAACGGCTCCAATCCGTCTTTACGTTTCCACGCCGCCATTGCTCGACGAAGTTGGTCGGCCTCGCCCGGTGTAAAGCCCGCCGCCTTGATCGCAATGGCCATTACCTGTTCCTGGAAAATCGTCACCCCCAGGGTGCGCTCCAAAATATATTTGATGTCGTCCGATGGGTAAGTGACGGCTTCAGTCCCCGCACGCCGACGAAGATAGGGATGCACCATGCCGCCCTTGATCGGGCCGGGACGCACAATCGCAACCTGGATGACAATATCGTAGAAGGTGCGCGGGCGCAGGGTGGGCAAACGTGCCATTTGTGCGCGGCTCTCAACCTGAAATAAACCAATGGTGTCAGCTACGCACAGCATGTCATAGACCTTTGGGTCTTCCGGTGGCATATCTTGCACCCGCAGGTTCGTACCCCGATAGCCATTGACCAGGTCAATGGATTTGCGAATCGCGGTCATCACCCCCAGCGCCAACACATCCACCTTCATCAAGCCCAGCACATCGAGGTCGTATTTATCCCATTGGATTACGGTGCGGCCCTCCATGCGTGCGGGCTCTACGGGCACTAAGCGGGTGAGCTTGCGGTTATCCAGCACAAAGCCGCCGGCGTGTTGGCCCTGGTGGCGAGGGAATGAGCGAATATCATCTGCCAGTGCCATCAGCAGCTTTACCTTGGCGTTGTCCGCATCAAAGCCCGCTTCGCTCAGTCTATCGTCCGGAATACCCGACTCATAACGTAGCGTCATGGCGGCAGATAGTTTATCGGTCTGATCCATTGAGAACCCCAGTGCTTTGCCCACATCACGCATCGCGCCCTTGGCGTGATAGGTCGATACGGTAGCGGTAATCGCGGCGCGATCACGCCCGTATTTCTGGAATAGATATTGAATCACTTCTTCGCGCCGCTCATGCTCAAAGTCCACATCAATATCCGGCGGCTCGTTGCGTTCGCGGCTGATAAACCGTTCAAACAAAACCTGCATGCGACCCGGATCAACCTCGGTAATGCCCAAGCAATAACAGACGGCCGAGTTAGCGGCGGAGCCGCGACCCTGGCACATGATGCCTTGGTCACGGGCAAATTTAACGATGTCATAGACGGTCAGGAAATAGGCCTCGTATTGCATCTCCTGGATGAGCGCCAGCTCATATTCAATAATGCCGCGCACCTTCTCCGGCAAACCAGCGGGGTAGCGCATCTTCACGCCGTCATAGGTCAATCGCCGCAGATAGGACGTGGGTGACTCGCCCATGGGCACCACTTCTTCAGGATACTCATAGCGAATCTGACTTAAACAAAACACGCAGCGCTGCACAATCGCCAGCGTTTCAATTAACAAGTCAGGCGGATAAATATTACTTAAGCGGCCAATGGCGCGCAGATAACGCTCGCCGTTCGGATAAAGCGCGGCACGGCATTCGGCCACCGGTTTGCCGACCCGAATCGCGGTCAACACATTCTGCAGGGCCTGGCGCGGGCGGATATGCATATGCACATCCCCCGCCGCAACCAGTTTCAAGCCATAGACGCGGGCGATTTCCCGTAGCCGCTGCAACCACCATTTATCATCCGCGCCACGGAGTAACTCCACCGCGATCCAGCAACGTCCCGCAAAGTGTTGCGCCAGCCAGGTTGCTTGTTCGACATAGTCAGCACCGAGGACAGAGTCTTCTCTCGGACACCAGATCAGCAGACAATCATCAATGCTGTCTGGCAGATCAGGGCGGCTCAATTGATAAGCGCCTTTCTCAGCCCGGCTGCGGGCCAGGGTGATGAGTTCACACATATTGCCGTAGCCATTCAAATTGGTTGCCAGTAGCACTAGCTTTAAGCCGTCCAGCAGCGTGATTTCAGTGCCGATGATGAGCTTGATGTTTAAATCCCGTGCCTGCGCATAGGCACGCACTACGCCTGCCACTGAGCACTCATCGGTGATGGCAACCGCGTGATAACCCAGCTTTGATGCTTGCTTGACCATTTCTTCCGGATGCGAGGCACCACGCAAAAACGTGTAGTTGGTCAGGCAATGCAGCTCGGCGTAGTGAGGAAGCATGGGTTAATAATCGGTGTGGTGAATGCGAGCGTGGGGATGAATAGGTGTAATCTGCGGTTACGCAAAGTAGCCGTGTAAATGCCAGCTATTGAGATCACGTAAATCCTGATACAGCCACATGGTTTCGTGGTGGGGATTACGGCCCACGTAATAGTCACGCAGGGCCGGTTGTCCATCCCACCAACCGGTTTCAATGCGTTCTGGCCCGGCAATAATGTCAATGCGGCCATGGCAGAGTGGCACCCCGCCATCGAGCATAAGTTTGCGCGGTGTCGGCAGTAAAAATAGCGGACGTGGACGATTCAAAAAAACATCATTCGCAGTAGATGTCATGTTGGCTGTTGCGTTGGCTGTTGCGTTGGTTATTACGGGAGCCTTCATATTTGCGCTGCCCGCTTTTTTGCGCGCCCCTGATTTCCACGGGACTTGAGATTCAATCGCCGTCGTCGATTGCCACGATTGTTCAGGCCGATGGTCTGCTACTGCTTGCAGTCGATAAACCCGGTCGCTACCCAAGCGCGCCGTAAGTTTATCGATGAGTTGAACCCAGCTATCGGACTGAACCTGCGGGTCGGGCAACCAACTATTACTCGCCTCAATGAATGGCAGCAATCGCTCTACCTCAATGGCCATAGCCAGTACCTTCGCCGGTAACTGCGCTTGGCTCAGCCGTTCGCGGGCAAGTGACAACAAGCGCTCGGCATGGCGTTCAGGTTTGGCTACCCCCACTGTTATGGTGGCCCGCTGTTTATTCGACAGCGTCAATACCAAACGATAACCTTGCACGCCCGCACCGCGCGCGCGCAGGAATCCTTCCATCTCAGTCAATAGTCGCTTAAGCGGAAACAGTAGCGCCATCGCATCGTTTACCTCAAACCCAAACTCAGTACGGGCGCGATATGTTTCAGGCATGGCAAAGCTGGCTCGTGGGTCCGGCAAGCGGCCGATGATGCGTTGCAGGTCGCTCCAACGTTCCGGCCCAAACCGTTTAGCAAATCCTTCCGAGGGCAACGCCAGACAGTCAGCAAACCGCACAATCCCCAACCCGGATAGTTTGCTCAATACATCATGCGGCCAATCCAGTAACGCCAATGGCAAGTCGGCGAGTCGCGCCTCAATATCCGCCACCACCGTGCACGCGCGTACCGGATAGCCGTGATGTCGTGCTTTGGCAAACAGCCATGCCGCCAGCGGGGTCGGTGCCACGCCGCAGGACACCTGATACCCCAGCTCATGGGTGCCACGCCGTAATTTGCCCAGCAATACCGATAAGCCGTCGTGCATCATCAAGGTACTGCTGATTTCCATCAAAATACCTTCATGCGCCTGGATGGAAACCGACGGGGTGAACTGACATGCCCAGCACGCAAAGTTATGAACGGCTGCCGTTTCTTTGTTTATCTGGCGAGACACGATGGCCAAATCATTGGCCAAATCATTGACCAAAACGCGCGAGGACGCGATGGTCATACCGACCTGGATACCGCATTCGAGTGCCGCACGATTGGCCGCATGGACTACAGGGCGATGATCGGGGCCGCTGGAAATAATGAGCGGGGCCGTATTACCGGATTCGGCTACGACCGCACGCTCGGCAATTTGCAGAGGCAATTCGGGTAAGTAAAGCGCGATCCAGAGCATGACCAGTTCAACAAAATTAGCGTGGCGCAGAGGATGCGCGGTGCGCCTGTTGGGTTGATACCGCTATGGTTGCAGTTGTTGCAATCGTTGCTATTGGTGTTGGCGCTGGCGCTAAGGTTTCGGGCGAGCGAGGTGGTGGTTGCAATGGTTGCAATGGGCGTAATGGGCGCAATGGATTGGGAGGGCGTTCGTTGGTTGCGTTGGTTGCATTGACTGCATTGGCGGTGTTGATAGGAGCAGTCTTATTCGCATGCACGGTATGTCGGCTACGTTGCGCCCAATGAGGGGGATAAACATTGAGTGCAAGCGTGTCGGCCATTAGCGCCGCACGGCGCTTGACCAGATGGACGAGTGTTTCACCGCCTTGACCGGTCACCGTTAAGCGAGTGGGTGCGGGTGAAGCCTGCACACCGACTTGCAAGGGTCGATACAATACCAAGCTTGTACGACCAGTTTCAGCGGCGAGCTGCAAACGACGTAGCGCCTGATAATTCACACCGCTGCGCGCCTGCATATTCCAGCCCACCACCATGCCACAGGCACCGGATCGCGCCGCCTGTTCCATCACCCATAACTGGTCAGCAACCTCGGCTCGCACAATGATGACCTGCTGCAGGTTAATACCCTTGGCTTCCCACGCAAGGGGTAATGGAATATAGGGTGGAGCTACCAACACAATGCCGCGTCCTGACCGGCTGGTTTCTCGAAGTGCCGGCATCAGTATGGATAATTCGCCCACGCCTTGCTCATTACACAGCAATTCCGTGAGCGCGCCTTGCTCCCAACCCTGATCAGGCAGCGCCTCATCCAACGCGGCAAAGCCAGTCTTGATTACCGTCCGCGTGCGCGCCAGCACTTGGCCAATGCGCCAGATATCGGGTCGTTGCAGGAGCGTGTTGAGGGAGACGTTCATTTCAAGGTGGCAATAAAATTGGGTAGGCTTAATATACTGTATTTAAATACAGTTACGAAAGCAAGCGCTTCACCGCAACTCATAGCGGAAAATGCATTGAATCTTGCTGCGAAACGCCAAGCTTTCGTTGATGAAAACTCAACCGAACCCGTTCTTCTGGGCACCGTTTGTGCTTTCCGGCACTAGCGCAACACCGTAACCTTCGATTTCACGCCTCAGCTCAATCTATAGGATGAGCAATTCCGCAGGGATACTCACGTGCCGCATCACGTGGCGTCGCTGTCTTTTCCATGGTCGATGAAAAGCTGCGCAACAGATAC
>JAYWCO010000452.1:0-6970 GCA_043780475.1 Burkholderiales bacterium
CAAACTAATTTAGTTTGCCTCATTATGGGGCGCCACACGCGTGCACTCAAGTGATTTTGTTGTTATCTCAGTCGCTTATGGTGCCGGAAGAGTGGCATGTTTTCTGCTGTATTTATTTTCCATCGTATTTTTCAGTGCTTTATTTAATGATCGGCGCGCTTCAAACTATAAGATATCAGGCTTGTTTTTGTTTTGGATTATTTACCAGGAGAAGAAAATGGCAGTTGCAAAAGTAATGAAAATGGTGAAAGACAACGAGGTCAAGTTTATTGACTTTCGTTTTACGGACACCAAGGGCAAAGAACAACATGTTTCTGTCCCGGTTAAAGCATTTGATGAAACCAAGTTTACCGAGGGTCATGCATTTGATGGCTCGTCGATTGCTGGCTGGAAGGGCATTGAAGCCTCTGATATGTTGTTGATGCCCGATGCATCGACCGCATTTATTGACCCGTTTTTTGATGAAGCCACGCTGGTTCTGTCCTGCGATGTGCATGAGCCCTCGACCGGCAAAGGCTATGACCGCGATCCGCGTTCATTGGCCAAACGCGCTGAAGCGTACCTGCAAGCCAGCGGTATTGGCGATGTTGCCTACTTCGGGCCCGAGCCAGAATTTTTTGTGTTTGATTCGGTGGAATGGAATGTCGATATGTCGGGCAGCTCCTGCAAGGTGTTTTCCGAAGAGGCCGCATGGTCAACAGGTGAAAAATTTGAAGGCGGCAATCTAGGCCATCGTCCGCCAGTTAAGGGCGGTTATTTCCCTGTTCCGCCAGTTGATCAATTACAGGATATTCGCTCAGCGATGTGTCTGGCACTGGAAGACATGGGCGTGGAAGTCGAGGTGCATCACCATGAAGTCGCCAACGCGGGCCAGTGCGAGATCGGCACCAAATTTGAGACCTTAACCAAACGCGCCGACTGGACGCAGATTTTGAAATACGCGGTGCATAATGTCGCGCACAGCTATGGCAAAACCGCGACTTTCATGCCCAAGCCGATCGGCGGCGATAACGGCTCCGGCATGCACGTACATCAATCAATCTGGAAAGACGGCAAAAATTTATTCGCGGGTAATGGCTACGCGGGCCTGTCTGAATTCGCGCTTTACTATATCGGCGGCATTATCAAACACGCGCGCGCCTTAAACGCGATTACCAACCCTGGCACCAATTCCTATAAGCGCCTGGTGCCTGGCTTTGAAGCGCCGGTGAAATTGGCTTATTCGGCGCGTAACCGTTCCGCCTCTATTCGCGTGCCGTATGTACAGTCCGATAAGGCGCGCCGCATTGAGGTGCGCTTCCCGGACCCTACCGCGAACCCGTATTTGGCGTTTGCCGCGATGATGATGGCCGGTCTGGATGGGGTACAGAACAAGATTCATCCGGGCGATCCGTCTGACAAGAATTTGTATGATTTGCCGCCGGAAGAAGACGCCAAAATCCCGACCGTTTGCTCGTCACTTGATCAGGCATTGGATGCGCTCGATAAAGATCGCGAATTTTTGACGCGCGGCGGAGTGTACTCCAATGACATGATTGATGCTTATATCGAGCTGAAAATGCAAGAAGTGACACGCTTCCGCATGACGACGCATCCAGTTGAGTTTGATATGTATTACTCGTCTTAGTCATACCCACGATGCGCTAACCAGTACGCCACCTGAATTAGTGGCGGCATAGTAGCGATAAGTGCATATTTAAAAGCAGGGCTCAACAGAGCCCTGCTTTTTTATTGCCCATCCCGCGCCAAGGTATCTGTATGTTCATCCAGCCTTCACCATCCCTAGTGCCACTGCTGACATGAAACACAACCCATTGAGTTGAAAAAGAATTTTTCTGGGCGCATGCTTTAAGACCTACTAACCGTCGCATGCCAGAAGGATTCCGCTGATGAATCATTACGGGAAAAAAGCAATCTTGATCGTATTTGGTATTGCGTTTTTGCCCCTCTGGGCTGCTGGTCAAAACTCGCAATCTATTTACAAGCACATCGATCCGCAAGGTCGTATTACCTATTCAAACGCGCCGATTGCCGGTGGTGCCCGCGTTGAGCTTGAGCCGATTACGCTTATTCCGGCCACACCATCAGGCTCGCTGGTCAATCCTAATGCGCCTCGCCTTGCTACTGGCGCGGCTTTATTACCGATTGTGGCGCCCGCGTCTGCGTCTATGGTTGCACCCGGCGTAGCGCCCGCCCCGTCATCCGTGCCGCCGCCCACCGCACCGTCTACGGCAGCGGGTGAATCTGCTGCTGCTGCCACGATGCCCACCCTCCCCCTGACCTCGATTGTGCCGATGCCGGTGGCTATCGTTCGGCCAGTGGCGGTGAGCGTCAAGCGCGCCCCGCCTGCGAATGCACAGCCGCCGCTGGCGATGAATATTTTGATCCAGCAACGGCGTGATGAGATCAAACTGCGCACCATGCAAAACGCGGTTGCAACCGAATTAAAACTACTGGCCGATGCACGAGCCAAGCTTGCTGAAGAAAATGGCGCGAGCGCAGGCGTACGCGCGATGAAAGCTTCTTTTCATGCGGCAGCCAAAGCTGGCAAGTCTGATCGATTGGCACCGGTTCCGGTGATCACGCCGGAAGAGCGGCTGAAAGTGGAGCGTCATTTTGAACGTGTACGTGATTTACAGGATCAGATTTCGATGCACGAAAAAAATCTGGATGATTTGCGCGCCGTCTTGAAAGTTGAAACCAACGCGGCGAATATGGTGAGGCTAGCCGCAGCCACGGCCCACTAATTTTTCGAACTCCTTTCGATCATTAGTTTTGATCGAAATTTTGACGCCGGACGCGATGAGCCTCCGGCGTTTTTTTTGGCGGCGGTTTGGCAGATATTGACTGCCCGGCTTTTCCGCATGGCGTTGGCTACAATTCAGGCAGTCCACAATCTGGCAAGGAACTTGCTGAGATGTTTGTTGTGTTTAAAATAAATTTATGATCGCGAACTCAAAATCAAACCCCGCCTCCTACGCCCACGCCTATGTCGGCCTCGAACTGCTGTCCACGGCGATCCTGATTTTAGATCGTCATCTTGCCGTGGTGTTCGCTAATCCTGCGGCCGAGAATTTATTCGCATTTAGTCTCAAGAGTATTGCCGGTCACCCTTTACAAAAATGGTTACCGGGCAATGTTTCGCTATATGCAATGCTCGATCAGGTGCTTAAAAATAATGCGGGCTTTAATGAAAACGAGCTCACCCTTGATCTACCTGGCCTCGGTCATCCGCCGCTGCATCTGGCTTGTGTTGCCAGCCCGGCGGAAGGCGGGCATGTGGTATTGGAGTGCCATCCGCTGGACCAGCAGATCAAGATTGCGCGCGAGGAAAAAATTATTGAGCATCAGCAATTGAATCGCGAGCTGATTCGTAATTTAGCGCATGAAATTAAAAACCCGCTCGGTGGTATTCGCGGCTCTGCGCAATTACTGGAACGCGAGCTGCAGGATGTCGGCCGCCATGGCTTACAGGATTTGCGCGAATACACACAGGTCATCGTCAAAGAAGCCGACCGCCTGCAAGCGCTCATGGATCGTCTGCTTACGCCGCACCGCCGCCCCAAAATGGGCCATATCAATATCCACGAAGTGCTCGAGCGGGTGCGCGCGTTGGTGCTGGCCGAATTCCCTGACCATATTCAGGTGCAGCGTGATTATGACATCAGTCTGCCTGAGCTCTATGGCGATCTGGAGCCGCTGATTCAAGCGCTGTTAAATGTAGCCCGCAATGCGGCACAGGCGATGAATGGCACGGGTGAAATTCGGCTCGTTACCCGCATCGCACGGCAGGTGACAATGGCGAAGCAGCGCTATCGGCACGCCATCATGATTCATGTGATTGATAACGGCCCTGGCGTCGCGGCCGGCCTCCGCGATAAGGTATTTTATCCGCTGGTATCCGGTCGCGAGGGTGGTACCGGGCTAGGGCTATCGCTCGCGCAAAACTTTATTAACCAGCATCACGGCATTATCGAATTTGATAGCGTGCCAGGTAAAACCTGCTTCACCATTTTATTGCCTGTGATTGATGCCGCCGCCACGTCACGAGCCGGAAAGTAAATGTGTTGCGTTCATTTTTTTCATTCCACCCCCATCCCACCATTAAATTTTGTTGAAAGAAATAATGAAGCCCGTTTGGATTATTGACGACGATAAAAGCATTCGTTGGGTGCTCGAGAAAGCCTTGTCGCGCGAAGGCATTGCTTATAAATCATTCGCCTCAGCGCAGGACGGCATGGATACGCTTGGCGTTGACGTTAACAATCCAGCCGGCACACCGCAGGTCGTGATTAGCGATATCCGTATGCCGGGTGCGTCCGGTCTTGATTTCATGAAAACATTAAAAGCCAAGCTGCCGGCGACGCCGATCATCATCATGACGGCCTATTCGGATTTGGAAAGTGCAGTCGCCGCATTTCAAGGCGGCGCCTATGAGTATTTGCCGAAACCGTTTGATGTGGATCACGCGGTCGAGCTGATTCGCCGCGCGCTGGATGAAAGTTTGCGCGAGGCACCGGCCGCCGAGGTCACCACTACAGCGCCCGAAATTTTAGGTTCCGCCCCCACCATGCAGGAGGTGTTTCGGGCGATTGGTCGGCTCTCGCAATCGCACGCCACGGTGATGATCACTGGCGAATCAGGCTCCGGTAAAGAGCTGGTCGCGCGCGCATTACATCGCCACAGCCCTCGCTCGACCAAACCTTTTATCGCCATCAATACTGCCGCGATCCCGAAAGATTTATTGGAGAGTGAATTATTTGGCCATGAGCGCGGCGCCTTTACCGGTGCCGCCACCATGCGCCGTGGCCGCTTTGAACAAGCTGAAAACGGCACCCTGTTTCTGGATGAAATTGGCGATATGCCCGCAGAATTGCAAACCCGTTTGCTGCGCGTATTGTCCGACGGGCAGTTTTATAAAGTCGGCGGCCACACCCCGATGACGGCCAATGTGCGCGTCATTGCCGCCACCCATCAAGATTTAGAGGCGCGCGTCAAACAGGGTTTGTTCCGGGAAGATTTATTCCATCGGCTCAATGTGATCCGGCTGCGCTTGCCCTCGCTGCGCGAACGCCGCGATGATATTCCGTTATTGATTAAACATTTCCTGGCCAAGAGCGCGCGCGAATTGCGGGTCGATTCCAAGCGGCTATCGCCGAACACCCTTAGATTTTTATCGCAGCAGGATTTCCCCGGCAATGTCCGACAACTCGAAAATCTCTGCCACTGGATCACCGTAATGGCCCCCGGCCAATTGGTCGAGATCAGCGATTTACCGCCGGATGTGCGCGGTGATAAATCAAATGTAGTGATGGACGGCGATTGGAAACATGCGCTGGAACGCGAAGTCACGGCCTCATTAAGTCGTGGTGAAAAAGAAATTTACGATGTCCTCAATCGCGGCTTCGAATCCGCCTTGATTGTAAAGGCGCTTGAACATACCGGCGGGCGCCGGATTGAAGCCGCGACTCTGCTGGGGATTGGCCGCAATACCTTGACCCGTAAAATTGCCGAATTAAATCTGGATATAGAGCCCAAGGATTGACGGACATCTTCAAGCATTTTTGGCCTGTAAACCCCGCCAATACTAGGGTCTGCTTTGCCGTTAGTGCTAATTAAATCAAACCGTTTCTGACTGCCCTGGCCGCCATCGCAACAGACGGTTCTCTGCAAACGTAACCGCATAATCGAGCAGCAGCGCAAACACAGTCAACACCAAAATACCGGCGAACACGGTGTTAATGTCGAACGTGCCTTCGGCCTGATGAATGAGGTAACCGACTCCTTTTGCGCTGCCCAAATATTCACCCACCACCGCACCCACAAACGCCATCCCGACCGAGGTGTGCAGGCTGGAAAACACCCATGAGGTAGCAGACGGCAGGTACACATAGCGCAGCAATTGTGATTTTGACGCCCCCAACATGCGTGCGTTATTGAGCACCACTGGCGAAACCTCTTTCACGCCTTGATAGACATTGAAGAACACGATGAAAAAAACCAGCGTCACACCCAACGCTACTTTCGACCAGATACCGAGCCCAAACCACACCATGAAAATCGGCGCCAGAATCACCCGCGGCATGGCATTGGCGGCTTTGATATACGGATCCGCAATCGCTGAAGCCAGCGGCGTCAGCCCAAGCCACAGGCCCATACCCAGACCCAGCACGGTGCCGATCACAAAGGCCAGCACGGTTTCTTGCAGCGTTACCCACAGATGCGGATAAATTTCACCGTCGGCAAACCAGATCCAGATTGCTTTGAAAATCCGCAGCGGCTCACCGAAGAAAAAGGCGGCTTTGTCATCGTTATCAAAAAAGAAATGCGGCACAAGACCCGGCACGGTGAGAGCATGCCACGTTGCAAACAGCGCGATGAGCAACAAGATTTGCCAGATCCAGAGCGGTGTTTTTTTCATCGGTTTTTCATGCGCTTTATATTTGTCTCATACCACCAGTTTGTTGCGCGTCTGCTGATAACCCTTCAATACTTCTACTTTCATCGCGCTCCAGATTTGCTCGTGTAGTTCCAGAAAGCGCGGCGTCATGCGAATCTCGGCCACATCACGCGGGCGCGGCAGATCGATCAGGAACTCACCAATCGGATGCGTTGCGGGGCCAGCAGATAAAACGATGACGCGATCAGACAATGAAATTGCTTCTTCCAGATCATGCGTGATAAACAGTACGGATTTTTTATCGGCCTCCCACAGGGAGAGCAATTCGTTTTCCATTAGCTGCCGCGTTTGCACATCGAGTGCCGAGAACGGCTCATCCATCAACATAATTTTAGGATCGAGAATCAGCATCTGCGCCAGCGCCACGCGTTTGCGCATACCGCCCGAAAGTTGATGCGGATAGCGCGCACCAAAGCCGGCGAGACCGACGCGTTCAAGCCATTCTTCGCCACGCACCATGGCGTCCGCGCGCGCCATGCCGCGAAACTGCAAACCCGCCGTCACGTTATC
>JAYWCO010000453.1:0-7575 GCA_043780475.1 Burkholderiales bacterium
CCGACACACAAGACGCGGTAGCCGCGATGGAAAAATCAACAACGGGTGTGGTTGAAGGGGCCAAGCTGTCAGATGCGGCAGGACAAGCGCTGACCGAGATTGATTCTGTTACCAAAAATCTTGCAGAACTGATCCAGAAAATTTCATCTGACACACAAACCCAGGCATCAAGCGCCAGTAAAGTGGCTCGCAACATGCAGGACATCCTGGAAATTAATCGCCAAACAACCACCGGCACACAACAAACGGCCAGTTCCATTAAAGAACTGGCCGATGTGGCGTCTGATCTTAAAGCGTCAGTGTCCGGCTTTAAGTTATAGCCCTTAAATTCAAGGTGTCAAGTCCTGACTGCCGCTCTCAAAATCCATATTACTGACGTGATGCATCCAAATCAGCCCAAAATCCATGGCCGTTAATCCTCAAGCCACTTTTGATATCGGCCCCCTTTCTTGGGTAAAGACCGAAATTGAGCACTCGCTAACCGAAGCGCGTATGCATCTTGACGCACTCGCGCAAAATGCGGGAGATACCAAGGCGGCTAAATACGTAGCCACCCATCTTCATCAGGTAACCGGTGCCTTGTCCATGGTCGGGTTAGGGGCAGCAACCCGGTTTAATGAAGAAATTGAGAAGCTGGTTGCGACCTTCGAAAACCCCGGCTCATTCGACGATGCGGCACATCGTATTGCCAGCGTAAAACGCGCAACCGCAAGCCTTTCGGCCTATCTGGACAATCTATTGGCCGGACAGGCAGATACGCCAATGATGTTGGCCAGCGCATATTTAATGGTCAATCAGGCGCGAGGCGCACATGATGCTGCCGAGAGCGATTTATTTTCACCTGATTTAAGTTTATCCATCCCCATGCCAGAAGACACGGTGGCCCTGCCGAGGGCTGACATGATGTCAGAAGCCATCAAACAGCGTCGAAGCGTCTACCAATCAGGCTTGCTGAAAATGCTCCGGGATAAAGACATGGTCGGCGGCGCGCGCGATATGCGCAATGCGACATTGGCGATTGAAGCGTTGCAGGTGACTTCGCCCACCCGATCATTTTGGTACACGGCCAGCGGCTTTTTTGATGCGGTAGCCTCTAATCCGCAGGAAGCGGGCTCACTAACCGTCCAGTTGTTCGGGAAAGTTGACCAGCAAATTAAAATGCTGATTGAGGGTGTACAAAAAGTACCCGAAAAACTATTTCGTGATTTGTTGCTCGTTGTTGGAAAATCCACCGCACAAACCGAGCGCATCAAACGCATTCGCGAGCTTTACAGGCTAGACCAGTTACTGGCGATTCCTGATAGCAGCCGCGACACCCTCGCGGATGATCAACTGAAGGCCGTATTACGCGCGCTACGAGATCATGTCCAGATCCTTAAAGATCATTGGTTAAAATTTACCAGCGGTAATAGGCCTGCTTTGGAGCCGTTTATTTCGCAGAGCGAATCGATGGTTAAGGATGCACACTTGCAGCCCAATAAAGATATGACGCAGCTGCTGCAAGTGATTGCAGCAGTGGGCCCACATTTGCGCAAAATCAGTGCGCCGCTATCTGAATCACAAGGCCTTGAGGTGGCTACAGCGCTGCTACTGGCTGAGTCATCGCTGGAAAATTATTTCCGTTTGACCGCTGAATTTTCGCAACAAGTCGCAGGCGTTCTGTCTCGGGTAAAAGGGGCCATGACAGGCGCAATGCTGCCCACATTAAGCGCGGACCCGAATAGTTTGATGGACGATATAACCAAGCGTGCCCAAGAGCGGCTATTGATGTTCCAGGTTGGCCAGGAGGTACAGGTTAATCTCACCACAATCGAGGGCGCGCTAGATACCTATTTCCGCGACCCTGTCAAAACCGGTGAGTTAACACCGCTGCTGCCGCTTTTTTCCCAGGTACAGGGTGCGCTCATGATTTTGGAGCTTGACGAGGCGGCCGGGTTGACGCACGTACTGCGCGAGCGTGTTTCACAGTTCGCGTCGGGCGCTCAGAAAGGGGTCGGGGAAGATGCGGAGTGTGTTGCAGAAGGTATCTCGGCCCTTGGCTTATATATTACGGCCTTGCAGCAAGGAACCTTGAACCCGCGCGAGGTACTGCTTTCCGCGCTGATACGATTTGGCTTGGCGTCGAAACCTTCTGAGGTCGAAAAGAGCCTGATTAAATCGCCTGTTTCTGCTGGTGATGTTGATGTTGCCAAGCAAAAGGTGCAAGGCCTGTATCAGGACTGGAAACAGCAGCCAGAGGCAACCGCGTCCCGCCAGCAATTACGCGAAGCTGTGCAAGAGCTTAAACAGGAAGCCGAACTCATTGCTGACACCAAATCAGCTAAGCAAAGCGAAGAGGCTTTGAAAGCTATAGACGCGACCTTCGACCCTATGAAGGTAAGCATCAGCGATGCTCTGCATGAGATCGCGCCCATTAAGCCCAATGAAGCGCCCCTGCCGCAGATGGTGCAGCTCATTGATGCCCCTGCTACTGAGGTTGATCAGGAAATCCTTGAGATTTTCCTGGAAGAGGCCAGTGAAGTGGTCGCCACCATTCATGAACAATTGGCGATCCTCAGCCATAAGCAGCATGACAAAGAATCGCTTACGACTATTCGCCGCAGTTATCACACGCTGAAGGGTTCAGGCCGCATGGTAGGCCTGAACGATCTCGGCGAAGTCGCCTGGAATTGTGAGCAGGTACTAAACAAATGGCTAAAGGACGATAAGCCTGCTTCGCCAAGCTTGATTTATTTTGTTGAAACCTCGGCAAACTCATTCAATACTTGGGTCAACTCTCTGAAATCAGTCGGCACGACGGTTATTGATGGCGTCACTATTTCTCTGCTGGCAGAGCTACTCAAAAATGACAAAGAGCTGGACATACCGGCTGCTGTTCATACGCCAGACGGCGCTTTGTCAATCGAACTGCCGCTGCCGCAATCAACTGAAGCTGTTACGTCCGTAGGCGACATGCCTGTCCATTTGCGGGTGCCAGATTTATCACTGGATGGGTCAGAAAAAGTCGTGCTTGCAAATGAGCCCACGCACGATGAAAGCCGCCATGTTGCTGCTGCGTCAGAAACAAGCGATGAGCTTGCCGCCGACAGTATTGGCGAATTAAATGATGAGCCGGCTGATATTGTGATTGGCCCAGTGTCCGTGTCGGCGCAATTGTTTGGCATTTACCTGGGTGAGGCCGAGACACACCTGAGCACCATGGACAACGAAATGGGCGCAATTGAATCCAACCCCATGCGTCCGGTTTCGCATGAATTCATGCGCGCCGCCCATACCTTAACCAGTTCGTCGCGCACTACTGGCTTTAACATGATTGCCGATGTAGCTCATGCGCTGGAGAAATGGCTGCAAGATGCCATTGAAACGCCGCCCGAATGGAACGACCATCGCTTGAGCGTAACCCGTCAATCGGTTGATGCGTTGGCGACCATGGTGCTGGGACTGTTCACGCATGAATGGCCGATGGCGCGCGCCGATCTTGCACAAGAACTCATTGATTTGCGCGAGCAGCTTAAAAAATCCAAACGGGCAGGTGAAGGCACAAATCTGCGCCAGCCCGCGGCCGTGACATCCATGCTGTCACCGTTGTTGCCGGTTGTTGAGGCGCCGGCCCCGGTAGATATAGTAGACGTAGTAGATCTAGCAAACTTATTTGAGCCGACGGCCGAGCCAGCCGTCGCTAATGCTGCCGATCAATCGACGCATGTGACTCTAGGGGAGCCCGCTATCGTTTCTACCGAGCTCACGACTATTGAGGCGGCCAAGTCGGACCACGTTGCAGCGGAAATCGATATATTTGAGTCACCTTCATCAAGTGATTTGAATACATCAGTAGACCCAGCATTGGAGCTGAAGTTACATGAGCCGGTTGCGGCAGAAACAAGCCCAAGCATAGAGCTGCCTACTAAAATACCGGCGCCTCCAGTCGTACAGATTTCTGCGCCTCTTGAAGCGAGTCTGCTGTTGGTTGCGCCTACATCAGTGGCCACGGTGGCTCCGGAGACGCCTGCCACTGCGGCCATCACCTCAACACCGTTCATTCCGCGTGATGAACAAGAGGCGGCGTTTGAATCCGGCAGGGATCGCCGCGCCGTGGTGGATGATATTGATGCAGATTTGATGCCGATATTTTTGGAGGAGGCGCGTGAAATTGTGCCGCAGGTGGGTAATGCGTTGCGCCGTTGGCGTGCGGCTCCACAAAACCATGCGCCCGTTACCGAATTAGCGCGCCATTTGCACACCCTGAAGGGCTCGGCACGCATGGCAGGGCTGATGCGTTTGGGCGAACTCGCCCACGTACTTGAAGCCAAAATTATCAACATGGATGCCGAAGCGTCTCCTCTTCCGCACAAGTTTGATGATGTGGATGACGGGCTCGATCGCTTTAATACCGCAATTGATAATTTAGGCAAAGGCGAGCTGGCGGCGCCCATTGAAATTCCCATTATTTTGGATGTGCCCGGCGAGCTACCTGTGCCGATGGCGAAGTTGGCGGCGGCGCGGGCCGAAATTACTGCGGAAGGTGAAAAACTTGAAGGTCGCGAACGGCAAGCGCTGCTGCGTGTAAACGCCGACATGATTGATCGCTTCGTCAATGAAGCAGGTGAGCTGGCGATTGCCCGCTCACGCATTGACCTTGAAATGCAGGCATTCAAGCGTGCCCTGCTTGAATTAAACGATAACGTCAGCCGCATGAAATCGCAATTGCGCGAAATTGAAATTCAGGCGGAAACCCAGATTCAATCGCGGATTAAAGAACAACAAGAGCACGGCGAGAATTTTGATCCGCTGGAGTTTGATCGCTTCTCGCGCATGCAAGAGCTGACACGATTCCTTGCGGAAAGCCTGAATGACGTGGTGACACTGCAACAATCATTGCAAAAAAATCTGGATGAGTCCGATGCAGCGTTGCTGCAGCAATTGCGCCTGAACCGCGATTTGCAGCAAGGATTAATGGGGGTGCGTCTGGTACCTTTAGGCAATTTACAGGATCGTTTCCATCGCCTGATACGCCAAACCGCCAAAGAGCTGGACAAGAAAGCCAATCTGGAATTTCGCGGTGTGCGTGTGGAAATTGATCGCTCCGTGCTTGAGAAAATCACCGCGCCCTTTGAGCATTTGCTGCGCAACGCGGTTGCTCACGGCCTGGAGCTGCCACGGCAGCGTGCGGCGGCAGGCAAATCCGAGATTGGTGAAATCACTATCGACGCGCAGCAGGTTGGTAATGAGGTGATATTAACCCTGGCCGATGATGGCAGTGGTTTAGACTTCGCGCGCATTCGCGAAAAAGCAATCCAAAAAGGTATGCTGGATATAAATGCAGAAATTAGTGAAGCACAGCTGACACAATATATTTTCATGGCAGGCTTTTCAACCGCGGATGAAATTACCCAAATTGCGGGGCGTGGTGTGGGTATGGATGTGGTGCGCAGCGAGATTGTTTCACTCGGTGGTCGCATCGACATTTCATCAACACCGGGCCGCGGCACCTCTTTTACGATCGCCTTGCCACTTACGCTGGCCGTCACGCAAGCGGTGATGGTCATCGTGGGCGAAAAGATGTACGCCATCCCGTCTGTCATGATTGAGCAGGTTCAGGAATACAAAGGCAAGCGTTACGAACCGCTGCTTGCATTAAATGAAATTGACTGGAAGGGCAATAAATATCCACTGCGATCCATGGAAGCATTAGTCGGTGGCAAGCCGACCGTATCGCCGCAGCGCAAGGCATTCGTGATTCTTGCCAAGAGCGGCCAGCAGCGTGCTGCCGTACAAGTTGATGACATCATCGGCAATCGAGAGATTGTGGTGAAAAACATTGGCCCGCAGCTAGCGCGTCTGGTTGGAGTCGCGGGCGCCACCGTGATGGGTTCTGGACAGGTTGTGTTGATTATGAATCCGGTGCAGCTTGCGTTCCGCGAGGCTGCCACCATCGTCGTTGAAAGGCCTGCGTCCAATATTAATGTCATTGGCTCAGATGGCAGCAGCAGCCTGCTGCGCGCAGATGGTCAAGCCCATTCAGATGGTGCCGCGACGGCCGAGGTAGTGAGAGTCTCACAAGGACCTTCGTTAGCCGAAGGCATTGCGGCCAATACCTTTGATGACTCAGGCATGGTCAGAGAAAATGTTGCGTTAAAGCGCACCGTTCCGTTAGTCATGGTGGTGGATGATTCTCTCACTGTGCGCAAAATCACCAGCCGCATGTTAACGCGTGAGGGATTCGAAGTTGCCACTGCCAAGGATGGCGTTGATGGGTTGCAGCAGCTACAGGACATTGAGCCGGACATTATTTTGCTTGATATTGAAATGCCCAGAATGGACGGCTTCGAATTTGCGCGCAATGTGCGCGCAGACGCTAAAGCAAAACATATTCCGATTATCATGATCACGTCTCGCACCGCAGATAAACACCGTAACCGCGCCATGGAATTGGGCGTCAATGAATATATGGGTAAACCATATCAGGAAGAGCAGTTGATGGCGCTGATTCGGCAATACACTCGCCACATGGCGGCTGCCTAATGCTGTCAACGTTGGCTATCAACGCCGACATTTAGTGCTTAAATTCATACCGCCACTCGTATGGTCGGCCCATCAAAAAAGCCTTGCGGAAATTGCAAGGCTTTTTAACTTAACAGGCCGCTAATGCAATGTCATTTTAGATCGCGCTAATTCTAATTGGGAGTCCATTTCACGACGCCAAAGTAGGCGGTGGCGAGGATGACTAATCCAAACACGATTCTGTACCATGCAAAGAACGCGAAATCATGAGTGCTGATATAGCGAATCAACCAGCGCACCACCACAAACGCGCTGATGAATGCCGCTACAAAGCCAACTCCAAACATGGGCAAGTCTGCTATGGACAACAAATCCCGACTTTTCCAGAGTGAATAGACAGTCGCCGCGAACAGTGTTGGGATGGCCAGGAAAAATGAAAACTCGGTGGCGCATTTACGCGACAGGCCAAAAAACAAGCCGCCGATAATAGTGGCGCCCGAGCGCGAGGTGCCGGGTATCAGGGCCGCACACTGCGCGAAGCCAAGCTTCAATGCATGCTTCCAGGTGAGCTGATCCACACTATCAATTGGCGTCACCCGGTTATTGGCCGAACGCTGCTTGTACCAGCGTTCGGCAAACAAGATGATGACGCCACCAACCATAAAGGCAAGGGCAACCGGCACCGGTTTGAATAATACGGCCTTGATGGCCGTATTAAAGGCTAATCCGAGCACGGCTACGGGTAAAAAAGCGACAAATAAATTCAGGGTGAAGCGCTGTGCAACCGGGTCATGAGTGAGGCCTGAAAAAGTCGACAGCAATCTTGTCCGGTACTCCCAACAGACCGCCAAAATCGCGCCTGCCTGAATGACGATTTCAAACACCTTGCCCTTCTCGTCATTAAAATTGAGCAAGTCGCCAGCCAAAATCAAGTGCCCTGTTGACGAGACCGGCAAAAATTCGGTGAGGCCTTCGACAATGCCTAAAATAAACGCTTTGAACAGCAGCAAAAGATCCAAATGAACTCCTTAAATGAGGGCGCAACTAAACCTGAAATTTCATATTTAAACGCAA
>JAYWCO010000454.1:0-2730 GCA_043780475.1 Burkholderiales bacterium
TGACGGTAAATTTGTCAGCATCAATGTATGGAAAGGCTCCGGTCGCAAAAATGGTTTGTTGTGGATGCCGCTGAAAAACGGCGCTTTTGACCATTCAACCAAAGCCGAACCTCACATAATTACCCTCGATTTTGATGCCGAATATACGCCAGTCGGCAGCCACGGTGATGTTATGTGGGTGAAGACTGACAAAGACGCACCACGAGGAAAAATCATCGCGATTGATCTGCTTAAAGAAAAAAGCACGCCGGCCAACCGCACTCCGGCCAAAAGCACCCCGTGGCAAACCATCGTTGCCGAAGCCAGCGACACTCTCACCGCCGCCAGCGCAGTGGGTGGCAAAATCTTTGCGCAGTATTTAAAAGATGCGGTGACCCATGTGAAGGTCTATGCCCCCGATGGCAAATTCGTTCGTGATGTGGCGATGCCGGGTATCGGTACGGCAGGCGGATTTGGCGGGCGCTTTGCGGATGGTGAAACGTTTTTTAGCTATACCAGCCTCACCACGCCTGGCGAGATTTATCGCTATGATGTGGCCAGCGGCAAAGTGAGCTTATTCAAGCGCCCCACCACCGCGTTCAATCCGGATGAATTTGAGACCAGACAGGCCTTTGTAACCAGCAAAGACGGCACCAAATTTCCCATTTTCATTGCCCATAAAAAAGGTCTGAAGCTGGATGCCAGCAACGCAACCATTCTTTATGGTTATGGTGGCTTCAATGTTTCTGAAACACCTAACTACCGCGTTACCGCAGCCACCTGGATCAAGCTGGGCGGCGTTTATGTGTCTGCGTCCATTCGTGGCGGTGGTGAGTACGGCGGCGCATGGCACGATGCCGGCACCAAACTCAAAAAGCAAAATGTGTTTGATGATTTTATTGCTGCCGCAGAATGGCTCATCGCCAATAAATATACTCAACCCGCCAAATTAGCGATTAACGGCGGCTCACACGGTGGCCTGTTAGTAGGTGCCGTCGCCAATCAGCGCCCTGATTTATTCGGTGCCGCCGTGCCGCAAGTGGGCGTGATGGATATGTTGCGCTTCCATAAATTCACTATCGGCTGGGCGTGGGTATCAGATTACGGCTCGTCCGATAGTGCAGAGGAATTCAAGGCGCTTTACGCGTATTCACCTCTGCACACGATTCAGTCAGGTAAAAAATATCCGTCGATATTGGTGACGACCGCTGACCATGATGATCGCGTTGTTCCTGCGCATAGCTTTAAATATGCGGCAACTTTGCAGGCCGCTGATACCGGCACAGCACCAAAGCTGATTCGGATTGAAACCAGCGCGGGGCACGGTGCCGGTACGCCTACCACCAAGGTGATTCAGGAGCGTTCTGATATATTGGCTTTCTTAGCCAACGCACTTGGCCTGCCGATAAATTAATTTTCTGACCTTTGTATTCAGCATAAAAATTTATGAAAACGATTGCCATCGCAGGCTATTCCGGTAGCGGCAAAACCACCTTGATCGAAAAAATTATTCCGTGTCTGGTGATGGCAGGCTATCGCGTTTCATTGATCAAGCATGCGCATCACGAGTTTGATATCGATCAGCCCGGCAAGGATTCGCATCGGCATCGCGAAGCGGGTGCAACAGAAGTGCTGGTTTCATCAAGCAAGCGTTGGGCGCTGATGCATGAGCTGCGTGGCGCATCGGAGCCCAGCCTTGAAGAACAGCTGCAACACTTTGCGCCCTGCGATGTGGTCATCGTGGAAGGTTGGAAAAATAACGCCATGCCTAAAATTGAGGTGCATCGCAAGCTAAGCGACAAGCCGTTATTGTTCGCGCATGATAAAAATGTTGTCGCAGTGGCCAGTGATGAGCGCTTGGCCACTGATTTGCCGCAATTTAATCTGGATGATGCGGCGGGCGTAGCGCAATTTATCGTCACCTATTTGGGCTTGCGCAAGCCGGTATTGCAGGTGGTGAAGTAGATGCTCAATGTTTTATATTTTGCCAGCCTGCGTGAGCGTGTAGGCTTGGAGCATGAGTTAATAGCTTTGCCAACCGTTGCCTCGGTAGCGGGCTTAATTGAAATGTTACGCGCACGCGGTGGTGAATGGCCTGATGCGCTGGCCGCCCATAAACCCTGGCGGGTAGCGGTCAACCAGGAAATGGCCGCCTTTGATGCACCGCTTAAATCAGGTGATGAGGTGGCGATTTTTCCACCCGTCACTGGCGGTTAAACAGAACGGAAACATTTTGCACCCGAAAAATATGCCCACTATTCGCGTTCAAATGGCCGACTTCAATATCGCTGACGAGCTTTCGGTGATGCGACAAAATCCTGCTATCGGCGCGATTGCCAGCTTTATTGGTTTGGTGCGCGACATCAATGATGGTTTGGGCGTCTCAACCCTGACGCTCGAGCATTATCCGGCGATGACGGAAAAGGCATTGGCTGGCATCGTCGCCCAGGCCGAAGCGCGTTGGCTCATCATCAATTGCACCGTGATTCACCGCGTTGGTGAATTGCAGCCCTGCGATCAAGTGGTACTTGTCGTGGTCGCGAGCGCCCATCGGGCGGATGCATTTGAAGCTTGTCAATTCATCATGGATTATTTAAAAACCCAGGCACCGTTCTGGAAAAAAGAGCAAACCCAGCAGGGCCAACGCTGGGTGGAAGCGCGTGAAAGTGACGATGTGGCCTCGCTGCGCTGGCATACCTAAGCTGCAAATTTATCAGGAGTACCCATTGACCGAAATTAAAAAAATTGCCC
>JAYWCO010000455.1:0-2012 GCA_043780475.1 Burkholderiales bacterium
GTACGGTCCAGTTCTTCGATGAGCTTTTCGGGTGTCATGCCTGTGCGCCATTGCTCGCGGGGCTTGAACTGGATCGTCGTTTCAACCATTTCCAACGGCGCCGGATCGGTGGCGGTCTCGGCGCGTCCTATTTTACCAAATACGCGCGCGACTTCCGGCACGGTCATGATGAGTTTATTGGTTTGTTGAAGGATCTCTGCGGCTTTGCCACTGGATAAGCCGGGCAGCGCTGAGGGCATATAAAGCAAATCGCCCTCATCAAGTGGTGGCATAAATTCGCCACCAATTTGAGTCGCTGGATAGACGGTCGCCAATAAAATGACGAGCGCCACCGCCAGGGTTATTTTTGGAAACGCCAGCACTTTATCCAGCAGGGGTCGATAGATCGCGATCAGAAAGCGGTTCAGGGGATTTTTTTGCTCGTCAGGAATTTTGCCGCGAATCAGATAACCCATCAGCACCGGGATCAGGCTCACCGCGAGGCCTGCGGCAGCGGCCATTGCATAGCTTTTGGTAAATGCCAGGGGTGAAAATAATCGACCTTCCTGCGCTTCCAGCGTGAACACCGGGATGAATGACAGCGTGATGATGAGCAGACTGAAGAACAACGCGGGGCCGACTTCTGCGGCGGCATCGCCAATCACCTGCCAATGGCGCTCGCCGGTGAGGCTTTCACCGGGATGCTGATGATGCCAAGCCTCAATATGCTTGTGCGCATTCTCGATCATCACCACCGCTGCATCCACCATCGCGCCGATGGCAATGGCAATGCCGCCCAGCGACATGATGTTGGCGTTGACACCCTGATAACGCATCACAATAAATGCCATGAGTATGCCAATCGGTAGCGAGACAATCGCCACCAACGCTGAGCGAAGATGAAACAAGAATGCAAAGCACACCAGTGCTACCACCAAAAATTCCTCAAGCAGCTTGCCACGCAGATTTTCTACGGCGCGTTTAATCAGGTCTGAGCGATCATAGGTAGTGATGATTTCCACGCCTGCGGGCAAGCCCGGTTTGAGGGTTTCCAGCTTGGCTTTGACAGCCTCAATGGTCTCCAGGGCATTCTTGCCTGAGCGCATCACAATCACGCCGCCCGCTACTTCGCCTTCGCCATTTAATTCGGCGATACCGCGCCGCATTTCGGGGCCGATCTGGATACGGGCCACGTCTTTTAGCAACACCGCCACACCGGCTTCGCTGGTCATCACGGGAATGGAGCGGAAATCTTCCAGCGATCCTAGATAGCCGCCGGAGCGCACCATATATTCGGCCTCGCCCAGTTCCAGCACCGAGCCGCCGGTTTCCTGATTGGCGTTGCGAATCGCGGCAATCACTTTGCTGTGCGGGATGTTGTAGGCGCGTAAGCGATCCGGATCAAGCACCACCTGGTATTGCTTGACCATGCCGCCAATGGTCGCAACCTCGGCCACATTGGGCAGGGTTTTAAGTTCGTATTTGAGGAACCAATCCTGTAGCGCTCGCAGCTCTGCCAGATCATGCTTGCCGCTGCGGTCCACCAACGCATATTCGTAAATCCAGCCCACGCCAGTGGCGTCTGGCCCCAGAGACGCTTTGGCATTTTGTGGCAGGCGCGACTGCACCTGATTCAGGTATTCCAGAACGCGTGAGCGTGCCCAGTACAAATCTGTGCCGTCCTCAAACAACACATACACAAACGAATCACCAAAAAACGAAAAGCCGCGCACCGTCTTGACGCCGGGCACCGACAGCAGGGTGGTGGTGAGCGGATAGGTGATCTGATTTTCGACAATCTGTGGTGCCTGCCCCGGATAACTGGTGCGGATGATGACTTGTACATCCGACAAATCAGGGATGGCATCAAGCGGGGTTTTGGTCACCGACCATACGCCCCACGCGGCCACCATCACCGTCACCAGCAGCACCAGGAAACGATTGCCGATTGAGGCGCGGATGAGTTGCGCGATCATTTTTTTGCCCCTTCCGGCATGGATGGTTTAGCGTCTATCTTCATATCTGGCGATGCT
>JAYWCO010000456.1:0-2127 GCA_043780475.1 Burkholderiales bacterium
ACAAAATCGCGCCGCTGCTCGCCATGCGCGTAGCCGTCAGTGCCTTCAAACACCCGCACCTTACCGGTGCTTTGATACTGATTAAAAAAATGAAACGACACCGAGGCCATGCGAGCCTTGTGCGATTCACGCGGGCCGTAAACATTGAAATAACGAAAACCAGCAACCTGTGATGACGCCCCGTCCGCGCTGTCCGCCATTCCAATACGTTCCCGCACGGCCTGATCAAATAAAAATTTGGAATAACCGTACACGTTTAGCGGTGCTTCAAAGGCGCGGTCTTCACGGAATTCCTTGCCATCGCCATAGACGGAGGCACTTGACGCATACATCAACGGCACGCCTTCTTCTAAGCACCAGTCCAGCATGCAAAGTGAGTAGCGATAGTTGTTTTCCATCATGTAGCGGCCATCGGTTTCCATCGTGTCGGAGCAGGCGCCTTGATGAAATACCGCATCGATATCACCGCCGAGCTCACCACTTTCAACGACCTCTAGAAAATCTTTTTTATCAACATATTCCGCAATTTCACAATCAACCAGATTTTTGAATTTATCGGCTTTGCTGAGATTATCAACCGCGACAATATCCTTGATACCGCGATGATTAAGTGCCTTGACGATGTTGCTGCCGATGAAGCCGGCTGCGCCGGTAACGATATAGGTCATATTAAATTTACCGTCTATTAAATTATCAAACACAAACTAAAACTCTAGCACTGGTGAGGAGTTTGAGCCAAAAATGGCTGTTGATCCGCTCTATTGCTAGAGTTTTTAGATTACCGATTGAGCTGCCACTCCATGCGCATCTCGAATAACAAAAAATCTACAGCGCCGCGAGTAATTCATTACGCGTTACGGTTGCGGTACCCAGCTTGCCCACCACCACGCCCGCCGCACGATTGGCAATGCGCATCGCATCCGACATGCTCACACCCGCCGCCAACATTAAACCCAGGGTAGCGATCACCGTATCACCTGCGCCAGACACATCAAAAACCTCTCGCGCCTGGGTCGGCTCATGGGTGGCAGCGCTGGCCGTAAACAATGACATGCCCTCTTCCGAGCGGGTCACGAGCAGCGCATTGAGCTGCAATTTTTCACGAAGCTGCGCGGCTTTGGCGGCCAGCTCTGGTTCATTTTGCCAGCGGCCCACGACTTCCCGAAATTCGCTTAGGTTAGGCGTCAGCAATGTCGCCCCCGCATATTTGGAATAATCATCGCCCTTGGGATCGACCAATACGGGCTTGCCATGACGCTTGGCGGCATCGATCATTTTTGCCACATGCGTCAAACCACCTTTGCCATAGTCGGACAAAATCACCACATCGACCGAATCGACTAGTGACTCAAAATCACCCAGCTTGTCTTCCAACACCTCGCGTGATGGCGGGGTTTCAAAATCGATGCGCATCAATTGTTGCTGTCGGCCAATCACCCGCAGTTTTACGGTCGTGGGTAATTGTGCGTCTTTGTGGAAGTGGGTTTTGACATTTTCTGTTTCGAGCAAGCTCGCCAATGAACGGCCAGCCTCATCATCACCCACCACCGACAATAGAGTAGCTTGCCCTCCCAAGGCTGCCACATTGCGCGCCACGTTTGCAGCGCCGCCGGGACGCTCTTCCGTGCGCTGCACATGGACAATCGGCACCGGCGCTTCGGGCGAGATGCGCTCAACATTACCAAACCAATAGCGATCCAGCATCACATCGCCTACGATCAGCACGCGAGCGCCACTGCAATCAGGAATAGTGAGTTTAATCATGGAGTCAGGATCCCTGCTTGCGCCCGATAGGATAATAGTCGAAGCCATTTTCACGCATGGTTTCTGGCTCGTATAAATTGCGGCCGTCAAATATCACCGGGGTTTTTAAGGCTGCTTTTACGGCAACAAAATCAGGCGCCCGGAAGGTTTTCCATTCAGTTGCAATGGCAAGTGCATCCGCGTCCTGCAAGGCGCTCATTGCGTCATGGGTAAACGACACATTCGGATTCGCCGCCAAGGTGTGCTTCGCCTCAGCCATGGCGACGGGATCAAACGCCACCACGGTTGCGCCGCGCCGTGTTAGATCCTCAATCAACACCAAGCTGGGCGCTTCACGCATATCATCGGTATTCGGTTTGAATG
>JAYWCO010000457.1:0-2695 GCA_043780475.1 Burkholderiales bacterium
TATCGATCAACAATTAAAATGGCGCGAAGACCAGCGTGCCGCAACACTCGATAATTATTTTGAGTTAGTTCAAAGTACAACCGCAAAACTGATCGTGCTGCCGGAAACAGCGTTGCCGGTGTTCCTGGATGAAATCCCTGTTGATTATCTCGCGGCATTGAAACAGCGCGCCGAAAAAAACGGCGGCGATTTAATCATGGGGGTGCCGATTGCCCAGCGCACTAGCGCCAACAACGCGTCATACACCTATGCAAATTCCGCCATTTCCATGGGCGTCTCGCCACCACAGCGCTACGACAAGGTGCATCTGGTGGCGTTTGGCGAGTTCATCCCCCCGCTATTTTCATGGGCTTATCACTGGCTCAGTATTCCACTTGCCGATTTTACGCCGGGGCCTCAAACTCAAGCATCCATGCAGGTCTCAGGCCATTCTGTGGCGGTCAATATTTGTTACGAGGATACTTTTGGCGATGAAATTGCGCGGCCCTTGCCCGACGCAGAAGTGCTCGTCAATATCGCCAATATGGCGTGGTATGGACATTCGCTGGCCGCTGATCAGCATGCGCAATTCTCGCAAATGCGCGCGCTCGAAACCTCACGCTGGATGCTGCGCTCAACCAATACCGGGGTGACTGCCGCCATCAACGAACGCGGCGAAATAGTTAAATCATTGCCCCAATTTGTACGCGGTGTACTAGAGGTCGAGGCGATTCCGCGTCAGGGCGTTACCCTCTATGTGCGCTGGCGAGACGCGCCGGTTTTACTCGGTCTGCTGATGGCGTTATTGGCGTCCTTTTTTATGCGTCGGCTCCCCACGGCAAAATAGGCCCGATTTCTACGCCTTCGCCTTTGCTATGCCACCGCTAACCCCGTAAAATCAGGGTTTGATCTCTCTGCGGCAATCCTATTCATGGCACTTCAGGCTTCACCCACTTTTCAAGAAATTATTCTGCGCCTCCAGCAATATTGGAATAATCAGGGCTGCGCGTTGCTGCAACCTTACGATATGGAAGTGGGCGCGGGCACCTCGCATACGGCAACCTTCCTGCGCTCGTTGGGGCCGGAGCCGTGGCGCGCCGCCTATGTGCAGCCCTCGCGCCGCCCCAAAGATGGCCGCTATGGCGAAAACCCGAATCGCCTACAGCATTACTATCAATATCAGGTGGTGATGAAACCTTCGCCACCGAATATTTTGGATTTGTATTTGGGATCGCTCGAAGCACTGGGTTTGGACCTCAAGCAAAACGATGTACGTTTTGTGGAAGACGATTGGGAAAATCCGACACTCGGTGCGTGGGGTCTGGGCTGGGAAGTTTGGCTGAACGGCATGGAGGTCACGCAATTCACCTACTTCCAGCAGGTCGGCGGCATGGAATGCAAACCTATCACCGGAGAAATTACTTACGGGCTCGAACGGCTCGCGATGTATTTGCAAAACAAAGAAAATGTTTACGATCTGGTGTGGACGACATGGAAAGAGAACGGCATTGATCGGCAGCTCAGCTATGGAGATGTGTATCACCAGAATGAGGTGGAGCAATCAAGCTATAACTTTGAACATGCGAATGTTGAGACTTTGCTGCGCCACTTTGCAGATTTTGAGGGCAATGCAAAAAATCTGATGGAGAAACAACTTGCGTTGCCTGCCTACGAGCAGGTGTTGAAAGCGGCGCATACGTTTAATCTGCTTGATGCTGCGGGCGCGATTTCGGTCACCGAACGTGCGGCGTATATTGGCCGCATTCGAAATTTGGCACGCAGTGTGGCGCAAAACTATTTTGAGTCGCGCGAGCGGCTGGGCTTCCCGATGCTGCATGTGCAGAAGCAGGTGGCCGCATGAGTACCGCTACCTTGCTGGTGGAATTATTCACGGAAGAGCTACCGCCTAAAGCGCTTAAAAAACTCGGCGAGGCGTTTGCAAAATCGATAGCTGACGGCCTCAACAGCCGCGCCCTAGTTGACGATGAGTATGTGGCGACCATGTATGCCACCCCGCGTCGCTTGGCAGTGAGCATGACCGGTGTGCGTGCGGTCGCACCGGATCAGGCGTTTGTAGAAAAGCTGATGCCGGTTGCGGTAGGTCTGGATAAAGACGGCAAGGCGACACCGGCGCTAATGAAAAAGCTTGCGGCAAAATCACTGGCGCATCTTAATGTGGCAACGCTTGAACGCGAAACTGACGGCAAGGCCGAGCAGTTGATGTATCGTGGTATCGCCAAAGGCCACGCACTGCACGTTGGTCTGCAAGCCGCGCTGGAAGAAGCGATCGCGAATCTGCCCGTACCAAAAGTAATGACCTACCAGCTGGCGGATGGCCACACCTCAGTGCAATTTGTACGTCCCGCACACGGGCTGGTGGCGCTTTATGGAGCAGAGGTTGTGCCGGTTTCGGTGCTGGGTTTGCAGGTAGGTAATGTTACGCACGGCCATCGTTTTCAAGGTGCTGTCGATATTGCATTGGCGCATGCAGATGAATACGAAGCCCGGCTGGAAGCAGAAGGCGGTGTTATCGCCAGCTTTGAAAAGCGTCGGCACGAGATTGAGCGCCTGCTGTTTGAGCGCGCTGAAGAGCATGGCACCACGCTGGGCGAGCGCGAAGATTACCTTGCCTTGCTTGATGAAGTTACCGCGCTGGTTGAGCGTCCCAGTGTTTATGCCGGCAGCTTCGAAGCAGAATTTTTGACCGTGCCGCCAG
>JAYWCO010000458.1:0-2769 GCA_043780475.1 Burkholderiales bacterium
CCTGCAAACTTGTCAGTTGGTATCGAGGCAGAATTACCTGACTGGGTGGTGGCTAAATTACAGCCCTTTATGGCGGATGCAGACATCATCGAATTAGGTCGCAGCATGATGAACGCAGCCCCGCTAGATTTGCGGGTCAATGCCCTGAAAGCCAAGCGGGACGCGGTTCTTAAGCGTTTTCAGCAGGAAGGTATTGCCTGCGCGGCCACCCCGTTTTCACCGCTGGGGATTCGGCTTGAGAGCAAAATTTCGCTGACCAAACACGCGGCCTTTATCGAAGGATTTATTGAAGTCCAGGACGAAGGCAGCCAATTACTGGGCATCTTGATGGAGCCCAAGCGTGGCGAGATGGTGGTTGATTTTTGTGCGGGCGCAGGTGGCAAGGCACTTATGATTGGCGCGGCAATGGCGTCCACTGGGCGGGTTTATGCATTCGATGTATCCGAGAAACGTCTGACTAATTTAGGCCCGCGGTTAAAACGCAGTGGCCTGTCTAATATCACACCACAACGGATCCTGAGCGAGAACGATACCCGCATCAAACGACTCGCTGGCAAAGTTGATCGGGTGTTGGTGGACGCACCTTGTACCGGGCTGGGGACACTACGCCGCAATCCCGACTTGAAATATCGGCAAACCGAAGCAGGCCTGGCGGAATTAAATATCAAACAAGCGGCGATCCTGGCTTCCGCTGCACGCCTGGTGAAACGCGGCGGACGTCTGGTTTACGCAACCTGCAGCCTGATGCGTGAAGAAAATGAAATGATTGTGGATGCGTTTTTAACGGCTCATCCTGAGTTCATCACCGTGACCGTTGATGATATTTTCGTGCGCCAAAAAATTCCCCTGTCCGGCATGCAGCCGTATCTGCGCCTGACGCCGCGTGAGCACCATACCGATGGTTTTTTTGCTGCCGTGATGGAACGCAAACCAGACGCAAAAATTATCGCGTCTGCCAAAAACGCGGCCGTAGCCGCACCTGATATAGCCAGCTAAGTCGAAGCAGACGCAAACGCAAACGCAGCATAACCCTGCGTGCGTCCGAAAGATTGAGTGATGACCTTGCAAATTCTTGATTTTAATCTGGAGGCCGCATCAGCGGCGCTGCTGTCAACCCAAGGTGCTACGCAAATGGCCGCACTGGTTGTGGCGTTTTTGCTGGCATGGTTGCTGGCGCGCACGGTAAGGCCCAGACTGCCTGAAAAACTGGTGCCCGGCTTCGCCAAAATTGGTGCAGGCAGTGCTAATCGGCTGATGTTGCCGCTACTGTTTCTGGTGTTCGCCTGGTTTGCTCGTTTTATCCTCGCGCAGTTTCAGGCGGTACCTATTTTACATATCGCGATGCCGCTTATTTTGGCGTTTGTCGGTATTCGGCTGGCGTTGTATCTGCTCAGGCATTTGATCCCGCCCAGCGCGCTTCTGAAATCATCCGAGCGCTTTATTGCTTTTACCATCTGGATTTTACTGGCGCTTTATTTGACCGGGGTGCTGCCCGAATTAATCGGCGCGTTGGACGATACCAAAATCCCCTTGAACAACCAACAGATCTCGCTGCGGCAAATAGTGGAAGCATTAGTGCTAGCCGTGATTACGATTTTTGTGTCGCTGTCGTTATCGAGTTTGTTTGAAAAGCGCGTGATGGGTGCGACCTCAATTGATATCAGCTTGCGAGTCGTCATCAGTAAATTTCTCCGCGTGTTTACGTTGATGGTGGCACTGCTTATTGCGCTGACCGTATTGGGCATACCGCTTACCTTGCTGTCCGTTTTTGGCGGTGCGTTGGGCGTGGGACTGGGCTTTGGGCTACAAAAAATTGCCAGTAATTATGTCAGCGGTTTCATTATTTTGCTGGATCGCTCAATCCGCATGGGCGATCTGCTCACCGTCGAAAACCGGCATGGTACGGTCAAAGGCATTCACTCACGCTATACGGTACTTAAAAGTCTGGATGGCACCGAGGCGATTATTCCCAACGACACCTTGATTACCACGATTGTGGTTAATCACACTCATTCTGATCGGCTGGCGCTGGTGAAAACTGCGGTGACGGTCAGCTACGATAGTGATATTGAGGGTGCACGCGTCATTTTGCTCGCGGCAGCAGCGGCCCAAGCGCGAGTGGAAAAAGTACCTGAACCCAACGCGCTTATCCGGCAGTTGGGCGATAACGGTGTGGAACTGGAGCTGAGTGTGTGGATTCGGGATCCTGACCAAGGCCAAGGAGGGCTGCGCTCCGATATGCTCGGATATATTCTTGCGCAATTCCGCGATGCGGGCATCACCGTGCCGACCGTACAATCGCTGCGCTACCGCCTTGATGCTGCTGCTGCACCTGTTGCTGCGTCTGTTGTTGCAACTGTTATCGCCCCCGTTACAATTGAAAAGAATCCATAGAATCAAAAGCCTGAATATCGACGCGTCAGCTAGCGATTCACGGTAAAATGGACATCTTATTTGAAGGAGCTTGCTTTGGACCTGAATTTCTTGAATGGCTTGATAGATTTACCGTGGTGGGGATACCTTGTTGTCACCCTGGTTTTGACGCATATCACCATCGCCGCGGTGACTATTTTCTTACACCGGGCACAGGCGCACCGTGGGCTTGATTTACACCCTGCGGTGTCGCATTTTTTCCGTTTCTGGTTATGGCTTACAACTGGCATGGTCACTAAAGAATGGGTCGCGATTCATCGCAAGCATCACGCTAAATGCGAGACGGTGGACGACCCGCACTCGCCGGTTCACTTTGGTATCAAAAAAGTTTTGACC
>JAYWCO010000459.1:0-2829 GCA_043780475.1 Burkholderiales bacterium
TTTCGCCAGCAACTGTAATTCGTGTATGACGGATAAAACAACATACAGCAGGAACGCCACCCCTACAGAAAGCGTGACGCATGCCCAGGTTTGATCGCACCGTTGGCAGCAAATAAGCGGCCACAAGGCGATTAATAAAACGGCATAACGCATGAACACGGCGGCGCTTATTTGGTGGCTACCGTGATCTTGCCGACCATACCGGCTTGGTAGTGACCCGCAACCAGACAAGCAAAATCAAATTCACCCGCCCGATTAAACGTCCAAATTATTTCACCACTTTTGCCGACGGGTACGTGCGCCATATACGGCTCCTCATGTTCCATATTCGGGAACTTGAGCATTAGCGCTGCATGTTCATTGAGCTCTTTTTTGGTGCCGATAACCATTTCGTGCAACATCTTGCCTTCATTCTTAATAACAATTTTTACCGTCTCACCCTGTTTAACCTCAAACTTGTCAGGCATGAATCGCATGGTGTCTGACATCGATATTTTGATCGTCCGTTTGACCGATTTCGCGTCCCCGGCTATGCCCCATTCTTTCTGCTCCATTTTAACGACGTCCGCTTTTTTGTTGGCATGGTTATCGTGCGCCAGCGACAACATCGGTGCCGTGATGGTTATCGTGGCGATCAATCCGATCAGTTTTTTCATATTCTTTTCCTTGATTATCGAGATGGCAAAATCAGTGGCCAGCATGGTTAACAGGTTTGCGAACTTGCACTTCCACATCCTTGACGGGCATGTTTTTCACCGGCATGGAAGCGTTGCCTTCTGACTTGAATCGGGCAGGCTCCGCCAGCGCTCCAGTCCATTCAAAAGCCGTTGTACCAGGTGGTTGCTGATACCAGCCGGGATCTTTGTAATCGCCCGGCTTTTGATCACGACGCACCTTGACGACCGAGAACATACCACCCATCGCGACTGATTCAAACGGACCTTCGCCGCTCATCATCGGCGCCGTGTTGTCCGGTAGCGGCATTTCCATTTCGGCCATGTCTGCCATGCCGCGCTCCCCCATCACCATATAGTCAGGAACCAGCGAGGTGATGCTTTTAGCGAGGCCGCGATGATCAACACCAATCATGGTCGGCACTTCATGCCCCATCGCATTCATAGTGTGATGGGCCTTATGGCAATGAAACGCCCAATCGCCCTCCTCATTCGCTAAAAATTCGAGCTGCCGCATTTGCCCCACCGCAATATCGGTGGTGACCTCCGGCCAGCGCCCGGTCTTGGGTGTGGGCCCACCATCGGTGCCGCTCACCACAAACTCGTGACCGTGCAAATGAATCGGATGATTGGTCATGGTGAGATTGCCAATGCGGATACGCACCTTGTCATTTTTTCGGACAACCAGCGGATCAATGCCAGGGAACACGCGACTATTCCACGACCATAAATTAAAATCCAGCATGGTCATGATTTTCGGGGTGTACGCACCCGGGTCAATATCATAGCTATTGAGCAGGAAAACAAAATCGCGATCCACCTCATCAATTAACGGATGTTTGTGCTTCGGATGCGTGACCCAAAAGCCCATCATGCCCATCGCCATTTGAGTCATTTCATCCGCATGCGGGTGATACATGAACGTGCCAGGCCGCCTGGCAACGAACTCATAAACAAAGGTTTTTCCCGGCTGAATCGAAGGCTGGGTAAGGCCGGTTACGCCGTCCATACCGTTGGGCAGGCGCTGGCCGTGCCAGTGGACTGAGGTATGCTCCGGCAATTTATTGGTCACAAAGATGCGCACCCGGTCACCTTCAACTACCTCAATCGTGGGGCCCGGACTCTGACCGTTATAACCCCACAGATGCGCCTTGAAACCTTCACACATTTCGCGCACCACGGGCTCTGCTACCAAGTGGAATTCCTTCACACCGTTATTCATGCGCCACGGCAGTGTCCAGCCGTTCAGGGTTACCACCGGATTGTAATGACGACCATTAACCGGTGCCAATGGCGGCATTGTGTCAGGCTTGGATTGAATCACGGGCTCGGGTAATGCGGCCATGGCAACGCGATTCACCGCAGTAGCGGCAATTGCGGCGCCAGCGATACTGGTGCTTTTAAAAAACTCTCGTCTGGAAATCATTGCGTTATCCTTTTTTAATGGGTCGCGGCAGCTTCGGTAGACACCGAACCACCTGCCGTCATCCTATTTGCGCCACTCATACTGGGTTTACCGATCATCGCCATATCGAGATCAGCCTTGGCAAGCCAGAAATCACGCAGTGCATCGATATAGCCGTTCACGCTCGTAATTTGGGTACGCGCATCAGCCAGGAGCTCAAATACACCAATCAACATGCCGTTGTAGCGCAACAGGTTTTCATCGGCGATGCGTTTACGGATCGGCACCACCTCATCGCGATAATGTTTAGCGATATCGTAGGTCACTCGATAACCCTGATAAGCTTCACGGGCTTCGGAGCGCGCGTTGATCGCGGCCTCGGCCATACGATTGACTGACTGCATATAAAGTGATTCTGCCTTGGCGACTTTGGCCGTTCCCCAGTCAAACAGCGGAATTTCCAGACTGACCTCAAAGCCTTTTTTGTAGGGACTGGATCGGAGTCCCTCGAGTACACGCGTGGGGCCAATCTCCAGCACATTAATGAAGCGTGTGGCCTTTGTAAGTCCCAGGTTTGTAGCAAGTGATTCTGTGCCCAACCGCAGCGCCTGCACGTCAAGCCGTTGAGCCAAGGCGATTTGTTCAACATCGGGCAAGTCATCCGGTACGGCGGGCAGATCCGGCAGGCGCTCGGGCAGCTTGAACTGGATATCGTTGCCCCACAAACCAAGCAGTCGCGTGAGTTTTTCA
>JAYWCO010000460.1:0-5679 GCA_043780475.1 Burkholderiales bacterium
CTCATCGCGGGCTGCCTCGAGCATGGCCACGGTGCGATCTGTTTCCTCGCGCAGGCGCTCGTTCTCATCGGGATAAAGTTTGGCTACCGCGAGCGAAAGTGAAATGCCGATGATGATCACGACCACCAGAATTTCGATTAAGGTAAAGCCGCGAATCGAATCGTAAACCCTATTATTGGCGGGCATTTCAAGCAATTTATGCTTCAAGAGCGGCATGGATAAACGACTCTGTATTTAAGAGCCTTAAAGATTCCATGAGCCGATATCCGCATTATTGCCTTCGCCACCGGGCTGGCCATCGGCGCCAAGACTGAATACATCGATCTCGCCTTTGAGCCCGGGATTCAAATATTGATAAGGACGACCCCACGGATCATTCGGTAATTTTTCCAGATAGCCGCCGGTTTTCCAGTTCATCGGCACTGGCGTGGTGGTGGGCTTGATGGTTAGCGCTTGCAGGCCCTGATCGGTGGACGGATAGGTGGCGCTATCGAGCCGATACAGTTTTAGCTGTTGCATGATGATCGCGATATCCGCTTTGGCCGCCGTGATCCGCGCCTGATCCGGGCGATCCAGAATGCGCGGGATCACCACGGCGGCGAGGATGGCGATGATGACAACAACGATCATGATTTCAATGAGCGTAAAACCGTGTATGCGGTTAGGTGTGGTGCTGCGTGAGCGATTGTTGATGAGGGAGGTTTTCATATCAGCGGGCGACAAGTTGGTTGAGTTCAAAAATCGGTAAGAGAACGGCTAGCACAATCGCCAACACGATCACGCCCATGATTAAAATCATCGCGGGTTCGATAATCGCCGCGAACGCGGTGGTGCGGGTTTCAACATCGCGCTGCTGCTGACGGGCAGCGGCTTCCAGGGTTTGGGTAAGACGGCCACTGGCCTCACCTGACGCAATTAAATGCACCATCACCGGCGGAAACAGCGGTGGCTTTTGTTGCTGCGCGATGATGGCGCGGGCCAGGCCTGAGCCTTCGCGCACCGCAACCGTGGCGCGCTGCAAGGCTTCGCGCATCGGCAGGTTGCCGACGACGCCAGCGCCGGCCTGTAATGCCGTCAGCACCGGCACACCGCTACCGACCAGGATCGACAAGGTGGCCGCGAGTTGTGACGACTCTTGTGAGCGAATCAGCCGACCAAACAACGGCAAGCGTAGCAACGCCGCATCAAAGCGACGCCGTACGGCCTCACGACGCAAGGCGATACGCGCGCCAATGAAACCGGCGATACCCGCGACCAGCCAGAACACCCCGGTGAGCTGAATAAATTTCGATAGCGCCAGCAACGCCCGCGTCATGAACGGCAGGGTTTGTTTGGTGGATTCAAACACCCCGATGACCTGTGGTACCACATAAACCATCAGTCCCGTCACCACCAGAATGCACACAGTCATGACAATCGCCGGATAAATCATCGCGATCAATAATTTCTGCTTGAGCGCCTGCTGTTCTTCAACATAATCCGCCAGCCGCGCCAGCACCAGCGGCAGTCGACCGGAGGTCTCACCGGCAGTGACCAAGGTGCGATAGAGATCCGAAAATGTATGCGGGAACTGGGTGAGGGCAGCGCCCAGTGATTGGCCTTCCAGCACCTGCCCACGCACCGCCGCGAGGAGCTGGCGTTCGGGCTCGGACTCCGCCTGCTCGATGACGGCATTGAAGGTTTGCTCAATGGTCAAGCCCGCACCCAGCAAGGTCGCGAGCTGGCGCGTCACTCGCGCCAGATCAGCGGTGGCCAGATGCGCACGACGGTTACTGCCGCCAGCCGCATAAGTGTCGTTGGCGGCTTCGATTTGCGCCACATCCAGCGGGAACAAACCTTTATCGCGCAACTGTGCTCGCGCCAAACGCGGGCTGTCAGATTCCAGCACGCCGCGTTGTTCGCGGCCATCCAGATCGTAGGCGGTGTAACGGTAGCCGGGCATGATGGTTATATTTTAATCAAGTGTCAGTGTGGTGTCAGTCGCTCGTCAATCACGCGCTAGTCACGGGTAACCCGCAGCACTTCTTCCATTGAGGTCACGCCGTCGGCCACCCAGCGCAAACCGTCTTCACGCAACGGCGTCATGCCGCCGCGAATCGCCGCTTCAGCAATCTCGCGTTCCGATGCGGCGTCATGGATTAGCTTGCGCAAGGCTTCATCAACCGTGAGTAATTCATAAATACCGGTGCGGCCACGATAACCGGTGGCGTTGGCAGCACGGCCTTCCACCGGTTCAAATACCTGCGTCAATTGCCGATGCGTGGCGTTGGTTGATGCGGCTAAAATCTCCTGCTCCGCCTCAGTCGGCGCGCGCGCATGTTTTGCGTCGGGCGCTAATTTACGCACCAGCCGCTGGGCCAATACGCCGGATAAAGTAGAAGCCAGCAGAAACGGTTCAATCCCCATATCAACAAGGCGGGTGACGGCACCTGCCGCAGAATTGGTGTGCAAGGTTGCTAGCACCAGATGGCCGGTGAGAGACGCTTGCACCGCGATCTGCGCGGTTTCAAGATCACGGATTTCGCCGATCATGATCACATCCGGATCCTGCCGCAGAATGGCGCGGAGGGCGCGTGCGAAGGTCATGTCAATCTTGTGATTCACCTGGGTTTGGCCGACCCCATCAAGATCATATTCAATCGGATCTTCGACTGTCATCATATTGCGGGTGCGACCATCCAGCCGTGACAGCGCCGCATACAAGGTGGTAGTTTTGCCGGAGCCCGTCGGACCGGTGACGAGAATAATGCCGTGCGGTTGCTGGATTAAATGATCGAGCCTGACCAGTGTATGCGCCGGCATGCCGAGGCCATCCAGTGAGAGTCGACCCGCCTGTTTATCCAGCAAGCGCAGCACCACACGTTCGCCGTGACCGGTGGGCAAGGTGGAGACGCGCACATCAACTGGGCGGCCCGCAATCCTGAGCATAATGCGCCCATCCTGCGGCAAACGCTTCTCGGCAATATCCAGCTCCGCCATCACTTTTACCCGCGACACCATCGCAGCGTGCAACGAACGTCTGGGTTCGACCACATCACGCAACGCACCATCGACGCGATAGCGCACCAGTGAACGGCGCTCAAAAATTTCCAGATGAATGTCCGAGGCATTTTCGCGCACGGCCTGAGTGAGCAAGGCATTGATGAGCTTGATGATCGGCGCATCGTTTTCGGTTTCGAGCAGATCGGTAATATCGGTCAGCGCTTCGGTGAGCAGCGTCAGATCGGCTGCGCTATCGATATTGCTGGCGATGTCGATAGCAAAATCATGGGCATTGTCGACAGCATCACCGGCATAAGCGCGTGCCAGGTGAGATTTAAAATCAGCGTCGTTTAGCAGCACCGGACGCAGCGCCTTGCCGGTCATGCGGCGCACCTCGGCCAAGGTGGCGGATTCAGGATTCGGCGCTAGCCAGATTTCAATTTCCCCCTCGATTTCGCGCGCGGTGATAACTCCTTTGGCTTTGGCGAAGTGATAGGGCAGTAGACGTACCGTCGTGCTATCGGTGCGCTGCTGTTGTGCATCATCTTTGTTCAAGGCGGTGCCCATCATTACTTTGCGGTTGGTGTAGTGGTCGGCTGCTGCTGTGGTGCCGTAAGAGGCTGGGTTGAAACCAGCGGCAATAGTGGCCCACCCGTGGGCGGTAACAATGATTCTGCATCTTTCAAATGCCCGCCTTGTTCATTGCGAATGTAATCATATCGATCACCGGTAAGGGCATTGGCTGACTTGCCATCGCGCAGTACATAGGGCCTGAGAAACACCATCAGATTGGTTTTATCGCGATTGCGGGTTTGGTATTTGAAGAGGTTGCCGATGAACGGGATGTCGCCCAGCAGCGGTACTTTGCTGTCGTTGTTTTTAGTGTCATCTTGGATCAAGCCGCCGATCACCACGATCTGCCCATCATCAACCAGCACCGTGCTTTCAATAGATCGTTTGTTGGTAATCAAGTCGGCCGATTTAATACTATTGGTGGTCGGTACCACGCTGGATACTTCCTGATAAACCTTTAATTTGACTGCGCCGCCTTCGGCAACCTGCGGCGTGACGCGCAGGGTCAGGCCAATATCTTTGCGCTCAATGGTCTGGAACGGATTAGTCGAGCTGCTGGCCGTTGAAGTGAAACTGCCCGTCACAAATGGAACATTTTGCCCGACCACAATTTTGCCTTCCTCATTATCGAGGGTGAGAATATTGGGCGTGGAAAGCACATTGTTGCGTTGATCGGCTTCAAGCGCGCGCGCTAATGCGCCGAGGTTAAGCACTTCGCCCACACCCGGGATCGTCACCTTGCCTCGCACGATACCGAGATTGAGCCCCGCGCCGACGCTGCTGATATTGCCGGCTGCGCCAATAATGTTCTGGCCGGTGCCGCCAAAATTGGTGCCGCCAATTAAGCGGGTGCCGGTGCTGTTGGCGCCAGTCAGGTCTTGCCACTGAATGCCAAACTCGGTGGCAATCGAGGTTGATACTTCCACAATCAAGGCTTCCACATAAACCTGGGCACGGCGTGTATCGAGTTTGTCGATCACCGAGCGCAGCGAATTATAAACATGGTCAGGCGCCACAATCACCAGTGAATTGGTCGCCGCATAAGCCTGGATCGAGCTGCTGACAGCATTCGAGGTATTGGAGGAGGATGATCCGGAAGGCGCGCCCATGCTAGGGTTTGAGGCATTGAGGGAGGCGGATGCAATGCCACCGCTGCCGCTGCCGCCACTGCTGCTATTACCGCTGTTGCTGCCACTCATCAAACCACGCAAGGTTTCAGCCAGCTTGGTGGCTTCGGCATTACGCAAATACACCACATGAATATTGCCATTCGCGGCAGTCGGAATATCCATGCCCGCCACCAGGGTTTTGATGCGGGTAATCAGCGCCGGGGTGTCGGCGCGCATCAGCAGGCTATTGGTGCGAGGCTCCACCGCGATCGTTAGTTTCGCTGGTGCGCCCGGTTGGGTGGGGTTGGGTGTGGCCTCTGGCATGAGTCGCCCGAGCAGATTGGCGACATCAACAGCGCTGGCATATTGCAGCTTCAGTATTTGTACATCGGCGCTGGTCGGCACATCAATCGAAGCGATAATTTTGGCGATGCGCTGCACGTTCTGCGCATAGTCGGTGATCACCAAGGTGTTGTTGCCGGGATAGGCGCCGATAAAATTGTTCGGTGCGACCAGCGGTCGCAGCACTGTCGCGATCTGTGCAGCAGATTCATTTTGCAGGGTGAAGACCTGCGTGACAATACGATCACCGGACAACTGCGTGCCACGATCAATCACCGTGCCGCTGGTTTTGGCATCCGCTTCCGGCACGATTTTGACGGCGCCGCGCTCCTCAATAGCCGCAAAGCCGTGCACGCGCAGTGCTGACAATAAGATTTGATACGCCATCTCTTTGGATACGGGCGTCTGCGAAATAATATTCATATTGCCGGTTACACGCGGGTCAAGGATGAAATTTTTCCCGGTATGCGCGCCCACCGCTTTCACCACCGACGCAATATCAGCGTTGACGAAATTGATCATCACCATATCATCGGCAAATGCTGCCGGGATGGTGCTCAGCGTGCTGCTGCCCACCGCCAGCGCAATGCAGGCCGCCGCAAAAGTTGAACGTGTCGATTGGGTCAAAGATGAGTGCATTGCGCGTCCATAAAAAAATCGATAGAAAACCATG
>JAYWCO010000461.1:0-13425 GCA_043780475.1 Burkholderiales bacterium
ATCGCCTTGAAGGTACTGTCTTCCGAACATCAATGCTTGCTGTCTGGATCGCTCAACTTTGCTATCCTTCATTTGGACTGGCCTCCTAAAGTTGGTGACTTTCGTTTCGCAACAAAAGCCTACCATCCAAAGAAGTGTTTAGCGCACCTGTTTCCAGGGCGTCAGGGCTTAACCGAGTGCCATGAGAGTCTGACTCCATTTATGCCATTTGTTAGTGCAGTCGCTAACCCTTCTTTTACAAAAATCGTGCTTTAAACCTTTGAACTTGCGCCCGTAAAATGATTATGTTTAATTCCATTCTTAAAATCAGCCATGATTCCTGACCGATATTTTTTAACCGCAATAAACATAAAGATAAAAAACCAAATAATTGCAATCCCGCATACAGATAAACCAAGCTCTTTCCTAAACCAAAAAATAACTGACAAATAGCCTGAAAAATTATAGCGATAAAATGCAAGCGATGACCTTTTTGATGCCCCCATAACCAGTTATATAAAATTAGGGGCAAATAGACAATCAACGCAAGTGCAAAAACAAATATCATCCCTGTGTTTTCTGAACTACCTTTAAGTTCTGAAATAAAAAGACTAGCAAAACAGAATAATGCACCAATCCAAAAGATGGCACCAAGTTGCTTCATCAAAGGGCAATCTTTCTGCGATCTGGAGACCGTTTTTTTTTATATGCCCTTATCGCAAACAACGCCACTAATGCCAACAGCGTGGTAGAGGTGATGTAAAGCTGTGTTGCTTTTTGCAAACTCACTAAATATTTCACTAGATCACCCGAAATAAATACCGTTGCATAAATTAACAAACCTGTACAGATTGCGGCAATTACCAAAAAAATATTTTGTTCATTTTTAATCTCCAAAAAATGCAGCGATTGATAGTCATTGCTGCATTCTATTAAACCAATTTACGGAGTAAGCTTTGAATCTACGTAAGCAAACATGGCGCCAAGCTTTTATTCTAACGCCAACATCGCCAGCGCTAGCCGCTTTTGCACTAGTAACAGGCGTGCTGATTTCACCGATGGTTTGTGCGGACAGACAAAGATCAGCCGGATCTGTAATCTTAAAAATTTTTGGGCGCCCGCATTTGCCTTCGCACCTTTGCGCGCTTCGCTGATAATGTTTGTGTCTACCAAATACAAGCAAAATCCTATTTATTTCTGAAATTGAAATCGGCATCTTCACCGATATTCGGCATGCTCGACAGGATGTCGGCAACAGATCGGCGCTTCGGCCGCTGCAATACCGACTTCAAAATTTCGTGATGTTCCACTTCCGCGCCTCTCCAGTGCGAAGCCGCTTGTTGTTTCATTGCGAGCGCAATTTTTTCATCGACATTGCTAACGACAAGGTTAGTTGCCATATTTTTCTTCTTGGCAAGCGTCCGATTGGCAATTATTGATTGCAGCTTAGCGTTGCCACTAAAATGTTGCAATTAAATTTTTCATGAGCATGCAAATTTCCGTGTCATGCTTATTTCTCATTGGCCGTTGCTGTCGCCATGGTTACTGTTAATGGTCCAAACTTACATCGCGGCGTGAAAATATAAATTCTGACGCCTTGATAAAGATGGAAAGGTGCGAGGTATTCAGGGTACTAAAGGATAATGATTGGCCTGCGTGTGGCATAATTTGGTCTGACTTTTTAGAAAAAATTATGCGTATCCTTCTCTCGAACGATGACGGTTATTTTGCCCCTGGCCTAGCCGCTCTTGCTGTAGCCCTTGCTCCTCTTGCTGAAATCACCGTGGTCGCGCCGGAGCGCGATAAAAGCGGGGCATCGAACTCGTTGACGCTGGATCGGCCGCTATCGCTGCGTAAAGCGCCGAATGGTTTCTTTTTTCTGAATGGCACCCCAACGGATTGTGTGCACATGGCGGTTACGGGCATTCTTGATTTTGTGCCTGATATGGTGGTCTCCGGTATCAATCATGGGGCCAATATGGGTGATGACACGATTTATTCCGGCACGGTTGCGGCGGCTACGGAAGGTTTTTTGCTAGGCATACCGGCGATTGCGGTATCGATGGTATCGCGCGAACATCAACATCGGCATTTTGAAACCGCAGCATGGGTGGCGGCTGAGCTGGTAAAGCGCCATATTCGCTCACCCATCACCACGCCCACGCTGCTGAATGTGAATGTGCCGGATGTGCCGCGCGATCAACTGCAAGGCTTTGAAGTGACGCGCCTGGGCAAGCGCCATAAGGCGGAGCCGGCAATAAAAATGACGAATCCGCGCGGCGAAGTGATGTATTGGGTCGGCGCGGCAGGTGCGGCGTCTGATGCCGGACCGGGCACGGATTTTTATTGCACGGAAAATAATCGCGTATCAGTCACGCCGCTGCAAATGGACTTAACCCACTACGCACAAATGAAACAAGCGGCTGAGTGGATGGCGACTTGATGAGCAGCACCACCGAAAAATTTGCCGCTAAATTTCAGGGTTCGGGCATGACTTCTGACCGCACCCGTGCGCGCATGATCGATGCGTTGCGGGCAAAAGGGGTCAAAAACGAGCAGGTATTAAAAGTCATGGCGGATGTGCCGCGCCATGCCTTTGTGGAAAAAGCGCTGGAGGCGAGAGCGTATGAGCTTGATAAAGCATTGCCAATAGGCCTGGGGCAAACTATTTCCACCCCCGAAATTGTGGCCATCATGACGGAGTTGATTTGTGAGCGCGGCCTGCCGAAAAAAGTGCTGGAGATCGGCACCGGCTGCGGCTATCAAACGGCGATTCTCGCCAAATTGGCGAAAGAGGTTTATACGGTTGAACGCATTGCACCGTTAATGGATAAGGCGCGCCGCACCTTGCGCGATCTACGCTACTTCAATATTATTTTCAAACACGCTGATGGGCATTTTGGCTATTCTGACGCGGGTCCTTACGATGCTATTTTAATGACCGCGGCGGCGACGCATGTGCCGCCGGAATTAAAAGAGCAGCTCGCAGTCGGCGGGCGCATGGTGTTGCCCGTTGGTTTAGCAGGACAGGAATCGCAAAAACTTTATGTGATTGATCGCACCGAAGCAGGTTTTACCGAAAAAATAGTACATGATGTTCGGTTCGTACCTCTTGTTTCAGGAACTGTATGAATATCGCTTTTTATCATAAATACGCAGGCCGCTTTCAATCAGCCGCGCCACATTTAGCGCCCGTCGGCGCAGCAATAGCAGCTGTTATTATGCTGGCTAGTTGTGCAGCCAATCGGCCCGCCCCGGTGAGCGACGCTCGCCCGCCCGTTCCCAGAATACCCGCAGTCATTGTTCCTGCCAGTACGCCTGCCGATTCAGCCACCACAGCTGCTACAGCCGTTGAGCCGAAGCCATTTGATCCGAGCAAGATGCATACGGTGCAACGTGGCGATACCTTGATTTCAGTCGCGCTGCAGAACGGCCTGGATTATCGCGAGCTGGCGGCTTGGAACAATATTGAAAACCCGAATGTGATTCGCCTCGGCGATAATTTACGCCTGACACCGCCCGATTCGACGTCGATGGCGATGGCGAACTCAGCCGCGCCGAATTCATCGAACATACCAAAGCCCGGTGAACCCATCACGGCGCCGCTGATTATTACACCTTCACCTGGCCCTTCTTCAGCGCTGGAATCGCGTCCACTCAACAGCGCGCAGATGAAGGTGGAGCCTAAAGCAGGACGCGTGCCCTATACCGATCAGGCTTATGCGCGCTTTAGCAATGAGACTCAGGTGGCTACATCGGTAATCCTCGCACCGGTCGCTACAGTGATACCGTCCGTGCCGCCGATATCGGTGATAACAACGCCGGCCGTAACCGCGACGAGCAATGAAAACATTGATTGGGCATGGCCCGTCAAAGGTAAAGTGAGCGGCATGTTTACCGATCTCAGCAAGGGTATTGATATTCCCGGTACGCGCGGCACGGCCGTTCTGGCGTCAGCACCTGGCAAGGTGATTTACAACAAATCCGGTTTGCGTGGCTATGGTCGCGTCGTCATTATTAAACATAACGACAACTGGTTATCGGCCTATGCACACAATGAAAAAGTGTTGGTTGCCGAAGATGAGATGGTCAAGAAAGGCCAAAAAATCGCCGAGATGGGCTCCAGTGATACTGATACCGTCAAGCTGCATTTCGAGATCCGCAATAAGGGCAAGCCATTAGACCCGCTGAAGTTTTTACCCGCGCAATAGCAGTCCCCCATAGCCGATGAGATCACCCGGTTGATGAAGCGCTGGATTTAGCCATGAAAAATATATCTTTTCGTAAAGCGGCCATTGCCGATGCCAGCGCTATTGCGGCGATGGTTAATGCCGCATACCGGGGCGACACCAGCCGTAAAGGCTGGACTACCGAGGCTGATTTACTCGACGGCTCGCGTACCGATTTCGCTGACATTGTGGTGTTGCTTGAGGCGGCCGGTTCAGTCATTTTAATGGCTGAATCAGTTGATGAGCACAGCCAGAACAGCAAACAAATGCTGGGCTCCGTTCATCTTGAACGCGTTGACCATGAGGGTACGTCGGCTGCATTTTTTGGTATGTTCGCGATCAATCCTGAGCGTCAGGCCCTTGGTATGGGCAAACAAATGATGCAGGCCGCCGAAGCGCTGGTGCAGCATGAATGGGGCGCGCGCAAAATGCTGATGGATGTTATTTCGGTGCGCAGCGAGTTAATCGCATTCTATGAACGTCGCGGCTATCAGCTCACCGGCTACGCCAGGCCATTCCCGGTTAATCCGGATTTATGGACGGCCAAAGCTTCCGGGCTTAAGTTAGTCCGCATGGAAAAATTACTTGCTTGAGGATCGCGAAGCTGTCATGCAATTTTGCTTTAATCTGGTGGCTATACCGCAACTTCCATAACAATCAAGTCAGACATAACACTGTAGTTATCCAGGATTTTATGTATCAAGGTGAACGTTTCAACGGCTATACCCATTTACTCGGGGCCTTGTTGGCTCTGGCCGGCGTGACTTTTTTGATTGTGCAAGGTGTGCTGCATGGCGATGTTTGGCAGATCGTCAGCTTCGCGATTTACGGCGCAACTTTGATGCTGCTATTCAGTATCTCGACGCTGTATCACAGCACGCGTGGCAAAGCTAAAAATGTTTTTCGCAAGCTCGATCACAGCGCGATTTATTTATTGATTGCCGGCACCTACACCCCGTTTACGTTGGTCACTTTACGTGGCCCGTGGGGTTGGTCACTATTTGGGGTGGTATGGGGTTTGGCGATTTTGGGCATCACGCAAGAGCTCACGCTGGCACGCGGTCAGCGCTATCCCTCACTCGCTATTTATGTCGTGATGGGCTGGCTGGCCGTAATCGGTGTGGTGCCGATGATTCACGCGCTCACCTGGTCGGGATTCATCTGGGTGGCAGCAGGCGGTGTGGTCTACACACTGGGCACCGTATTTTATTTCTTCGACGAGAAATTCAAACACTGGCACGGCATCTGGCACCTATTTGTGCTCGGCGGTGCCGTGATTCACTACTTTGCCATTTTCAAATTTGTCGCCTGATCAGGAAACCCGTAATCGGGCACCGGGCTTGAGCACGGTCTTCGTTGACAGTTTGTTCCAATGCAATAAATTATCGATGCTGACATCAAATTTTTGCGCAATCGCGAACAAGGTATCGCCATTTTTTATCACGTATTTTTGTGGTGCTGCTTTGACCACACGTGCGGTGGTGGTAGTGGTGAGGGGTGCGGTAGCGGGTGTGAGCTTGAGGTTGGCATCGGCGTTGACCATTGGAGCTGCATCGCTGGCCACTACCAATTGTAAATATTGCCCGGTCTGCAATTGATTATTACGCAGCGTGTTGCGTTGCTTCAGCCTTTCCACGCTAATGCCGAAGCGTTTTGAAATCATGAATAAGGTATCGCCAGACTGCACTTGGTAGGTGGCCGGTGATGGAGCGGCAATGTCGATTTGCGTGGTGAGTTGCGTTGTGGGTTGCGCTGTCGCACTAAGCGTCTCGACGGGTGCTGCACTGGTTGCTGTGATTGGCGCCTTGGTGCTTGGCGCTGCAACCGGCGCTGTAACCAACGCTTTCACCGGCGAAGCTAAAGATGAAGCATTCCCGCGTAAACCTTTATCTAGCGTAGCGTCAATAATTTTAGCTTCTTTGGCCATCGGCACCATGAATGTGGCGGCTTGTGTGAGCTTGCCTTTGCGTTCTTTGAACGGGCCGCTGGTGGCCCGCAGGTAGGAGCCTGTCATACCATGTCGTTTGGCGACCCGATCAACCGATTCGCCTCGATTGGCCGTCACGGTTTGCCACGATACCATTGGGCCGTTGAGCGAGCGATATAGGTCAAGATTGGTTTTGAACACCTCGGCCTGCGCGGTTGGCACCAGAAAATAATCCATATTGGCGGCAACGGGCTTATTGAAGGCCGGGTTAAGGGCGGCAAAATCGGCTTCTGGCATTTCCGCCAGGCTCGCGGCCAGTTTCACATCAATTTTTTCGGGGGCAGCCACCTTGATGAAGTAGGGCTGGTTGAGCACGCTGTTCAGCTCAATACCGTAAGTGGCGGGCGAGAGAATAATATTTTTAACCGCAATCAGCTTGGGCACATAGCTGCGGGTTTCATTGGGTAAATTAAGGCTCATAAAATCGATGGGCAAACCTTTGCGTTGATTCGCCATGATCGCGCGGCCCACGCAGCCTTCACCGCAGTTGTAGGCCGCGAACGCAAGCTCCCACGAATTGAACATGCCGTGCAGTTTTTGCAAATAATCGAGTGCGGCATCGGTGGAGCGCAACACATCGCGCCGGTGGTCTGACAGCCAATCCTGTTTGAGCCCGAACGATTTACCAGTGGAAGGAATGAACTGCCACATGCCGGACGCATTGGCGCGTGAGTAAGCTTGCGGGTTAAACGCGCTTTCGATAATCGGCAGCAGCACGATCTCGGTCGGCATTTTGCGGCGCTCCAGCTCTTCCACAATGTGATACATATACTTCGAGCCGCGCTCGACAAAGCGGCGAATATAATCCTGCCGCGATGCGTACCATTGCTCCTGATCCTGCACCAGCGGCGAGGCTAAGGGATCCAGCGCAAAGCCACGGCGCACACGCTGCCAGAGGTCGGCATCGTCCTGGCGCATGGCCTGGGTGGTGTCGGCGACAAATTCCGTGAAGGTGGTCACCTGTGCATCGGGTGAGAGCGAGGGTGCGGCCGAAGCTGCTGCGGCCACTGCGGCCAGCGCAGCGGTAGCCGAACTGGTGTTACTAATGGCGGCTAATGTTCGCGGCGCTGTCTGCGCATAAATACTGCTGTAGCCAACGATACATAAAACACCGAGCATCGTGGCGGTACGTAATTTCATCATCTTCATCTTGGTCATGATCGGCGTGGATTTCATAACGTCAGTGAAAAATCTTTAACCAACGCGCCGGGTAAGCGCGAGGAGGCGGTTGAGCGTTCGCCATAGCTGGCAGAATCAAGAATCCAGTCACGCTCGCGGGTCAAGTCCAGTAAATTTTCGCCAAGTACACGATAGGCAGAATCATCAAAACGCATCACGTTAAGCGGCGCGATTATCTCGCCGTTCTCAACCCAAAATGTCGCAAAGCGGGTCATGCCGGTCATGCGGCATGAAACGCGATCCGAATAATTGAGATACCAGAGATTGCCGATCATGATGCCGGTATCAAGGGTTTTTAATACATCGTGTTGGGCGAGTTCGCCGGCGGCCATGTCGAGCGACTCCGGCGCTTCGGCGCTGTTAGCGCCGTTGGTGTCGAGGCCAAATTCACGCGCCGACCGCGGGCTGATCAGCGCACCGGCATGCTGGCCATGTTGAATCAGCGCGACTGATGGCGCCTTCAGAAAGCCATCGCCCTGAAAGCCGGGGGCGACACCATCGCGGGCATTTTCCACGAGGCATACGCTGCGGTGAAGGCTTGCGCTACCGTCTTCTAATTTGATCAACGGGCTTTGTTTATTGCGCTGCGCTTTGATGCCGAAGCCACCCCAAGAAAGCAGGCCAACCATTTCATTGAGCGCCGTCGGTGATAGATAAGCGCGATACGGGCCGGGCGTTAACGATCTCGCCGGGCGCTGCAAAATGCCCAGCTGCGCTGCGGCCAGCGCCATTTTTTTCTCGAACTCGGCCGCGTTCCAATGAGTGCCGGCATAGCTGGATTTTACGGCCTTGTCGGCGGTGTGATACAGGCACCATTCGCAATTGAAATTATTAACCTGATGCCAATTGCGCTGGCCCAGTGAGTTGGCAAAGCCTTTGTAAATAGCGCCGGATGCGAATAAACCCACCAGATCTTTACCGCGTCCTGCTGCCAGGATTTGATCCAGCATCTCGGCGTCGCCTGGCAATGCGGATGGCGCGGTCATTTCACTTGATTGCGGCGTCAGGTTGTAAAGCAGATACGGATCTTCCGGTAGATCAGCTAAATCGAGACGCAGTGTATCGATAGCGCTGCGCACGTTGCCTTCATCATCTGCCTTGTTTCCGGATAAAGTCAGGCGCGATTCGGCGCGACGATGATGCGCAATCAATGCCACGGTTAAACCGATTTGTTTAATCGAACCCGCCTGCCGCACCGCGCTTTTATTGAAGCGCACAAAATTGGATTCTTCAGCTGATAAATTGACGAGCGTGGTCTCGTCGGCTTTCAGTAGCGTTTGCATAAAATCGGCTAGTTGATAAAAATAGGTTTGCATTTTTCAAGAGAATTTATTTAGAGGAAGGAAATAGAAAAAAGGGAAAGGAGAAAGAGAAAGAGAAAATTATTTCAGAACGCCTATTGGCGGTTGTTTTGAGCCATTTATGCTCCAATCGCCTTGCCAGCGCTTGAGCTTGTTATTTAAATCTAATCTTCCCCACCAAACACATCAATCCCCGCGAACTTGCATGCCGGGCTGGCGTGGCCGACTCGGATCACCTGGCTGGGCTCGCCTTTGCCGCAGTATGGCGTGCCCATTACTTCCTGACTGTCGCTATCGCCCACCATCGCCAGCGAGCGCCAGAACGTGGCAGAGATACCGCGATAGTTCGGGTTTTTTACCACGCCGCCGATTTTGCCGTTCTTGATCACTTGGCCCATCTCGCAACCAAACTGAAATTTATTGCGCGAATCATCGATTGACCAGGAGACATTGGTGCGCATCAAGACGCCGTTGTCGATCGAGGCAATCATGTCATCCAGGCTGGCGTTACCCGGCTCGATATTCAAATTCGCCATGCGGTCAATCGGTGCGCGATTCCATGAGCAGGCGCGAGAATTCGCCACCCCTTCCATGCCAGCCCGCGCTTGTGAAATAGTGCCACCCAGCGGACGTTGGAGTAAACCGTTTTGAATCACAAAAACTTTTTTCGCTTCGGCGCCATCATCATCAAACGCGAACGAGGCAAACTGATGCGCCATCGTGGGATCGTAGGTGACGTTCAACAAATTCGAGCCGTACTGATAGTGCCCAAACATATCGAGCGTGACAAAACTGGTGCCGGCAAAATTGCGCTCATCACCCAAAATCCGATCCAGCTCCAGCGGGTGACCAATCGATTCGTGAATCTGCAACATCATCTGGTCCGGCATCAAAATAACATCCATCTTGCCGGATGAACAATTCGGTGCGAGCAGGAGCGATAGCGCTTCTTCGGCGGTCTGTTTTCCCGCGCCATGAAAGCCGGAGCGCGCCAGAATTTCCAGGCCGCCTTGCTGGCAAAAACCGTTGTAGCGGCCGCCGAATGAACGGGTTTGAGCTTCACCTTTATCGAACGCGGTTACCGATAATGCGGGCACCATGTAATCGAATTCCTGCTCGACCATGGCGCCGTCGGCGGTGACATAAAGCTGTTTGGTATGGGTGGTCCAGAAACTGGCGCCCCAATCAACGATGCGGTCGTCGATTTTGCTGTTGGCCGATTCTGCTTTGAGCATGTCGAATTTTTCGCGCTTTGAAATAGCGGCGGGGCGTTCATGCATGGCGGTGCGATAGCTGCCTGATGATTGTGGCATGGCAATTTTTGAGTAGTCCACCACTCCGCGCCCGGCGGTGAGCCGGGCCCAATCATGCGCACGTGCGGTGGCGGCGCGCAAGCCCGATTCGGAAAGATCCGAGGTAGCCGCATAGCCCAAGCCGCCTTTATCAATTACGGTAATCATCACCCCGCGATCAATTGAAGTCTGCGGTGGCTCCGGTACGTTTTGCTGGACGGCTAATTTCTCAGTGGTCTCTTCGACAAAACGGAATGAACAAAAATCAACCGCCGGGGCGATACGTTTAAAAATGGATTCGAAAGAAGCAGTCATGGGACGCTCAATTAACTTGGTTAAATAAAACAGCTGATCCGCTATTTTACCAGTGCTGCCATCGCAGGCACCGTCATGCGCACCAAATGCCATTCCGGCATGATGGCAGCGCCCAATGATTTATAAAATTCGATAGACGGCGTGTTCCAGTCCAGCACCCGCCATTCAAAGCGGCCACAGTCGCGTTGCAACGCCAGCGCGGCAAGATGCTTTAGCAGTGCCTTGCCATAGCCATGGCCGCGCGCCGCCGGGATGATGAATAAGTCCTCGAGATACAAGCCCGGCTTGCACAGGAAAGTGGAGAACGTTGTGAAATAAAGCGCAAAGCCGACCGGCGCATCGTCAACCGTGGCGATCACACATTCGCACGATGCGGGACGGCTTAAATTGCCCGCTACCGTACCGAATAAAGCATCGCGTAGCTGGGCGGGATTGCCGGTCACCATATCTTCGAGCTTTTCGTACACAGCGAGTTGCCGAATGAGATCAAAAATAATCGGGGCGTCAGCTTCGGTAGCGGGGCGGATTTTAAAGTTTGGGTTCATGGTTGGGTTCATAGCGGGGTTCATAAATTAGCCAATGACGAAATAAAATATCGGGTAAGCGTCGCGAAATTTGTAGCGGACTAAAAAGTATTTTTCCATTCGCGAATAGCGCCAAACACCAGCGCGGGTGAGGTCACTGGCGCAGTTTTGCCTGAAACAGCGCTTGTCTGCTGGGGTTTGATTTCCTGCAATTTCAGGTTGGCAGCAGCCATCACCGCCGGTGCATCCCAACGCAAAAAGGGGTTGCAAGCCAGCTCATCAGCCAACGTAAACGGCACGGTAGATATATTGTTTTTTCGCCGCGCCACATCGCGTGCTTTGCGTTTCTTCAACGCCAAATTATCCGGTTCAACGGCTTCAGCAAAACGAATATTGGATAACGTGTATTCATGCGCACAAAAAATCTGCGTTGCTGGTGGGAGGGCTCTAAGTTTAGCGAGAGATGCTTGCATGGTGGCTGCTGTACCTTCAAACAAGCGACCGCATCCGCATGCAAACAGGGTATCGCCGCAAAATAGCCAGCCTTGCGCTGCCGCGTAATATGCAATATGTCCGGCGGTGTGGCCGGGCACGTCTAGCACCTTGAAGGCTAAGCCGGGCAGCTCGTTTACCGCAACAAAATCGCCTTCTTTCAAACTCACCGTGCGCTTGGGGATCGTGTCGCTTGCGGGGCCATAAACGGGGATTTTCCGCTCTGACGAATAAAAATCCAGCAGCGCTGCAACCCCGCCGACGTGGTCAGTATGGTGATGCGTACATAAAATAGCCACCAGCGTCAGCTCGTGTTGCGCTAAATAGTTGATGATGGGTTGGGCATCGCCAGGATCAACCACTATGGCGAATCGTGTGTTGTGAACCACCCATAAATAATTGTCCTGAAACGCGGGCACGCAGGCAACTTTTAAATTATCGATTTTTAAATTTCCCAGCGACATTAGCCTTGCCTCGGTTAAAATCATGAAATGACATCGCCAAGTTTACATGACTGGTTTAACACCGCGCTGGGCGAGTACGTGCTGGAACGCGAGCGTGCGTGGCTTGATCAAGTGGTGCCGGATATTTTTGGCTATCACGCGATTCAGCTAGGTTCACCCGATCTGGATTTGCTGCGCGAATCGCGCATTGTGCACCGGCTAATTGTGGCGCCGACTGACGTAAACGGGAATCCGCCGGATGTGAAAGCGCAATTTCATGAGCTGCCGTTTGAGGCACAGTCGATTGATCTGTGCGTAGTGCCTCATATCCTCGAATTCACCCCGCAGCCGCATGAAATTTTGCGCGAGATTGATCGGGTGATGCGTCCGGAAGGCCGCATTTTAATCATCGGCTTTAACCCCTGGAGCTTATTTGGGGTTAAAAAATTATGGGCCTCGAAGGGCTATCCATGGCAGGGGCAATTCGTCTCGCTTGTGCGGATGAAAGACTGGCTGCAGTTGCTGGGCTTCGAGCCTTCATCGGGCAAGCTAGCCTGCTATATTCCGCCATGCGAAACCGCTGACTGGCAGCGACGCTACCTTTTTTTAGAGCAGGCCGGGGATCGCTGGTGGGGCGTATCAGGCGGGGTTTACATGCTGGAAGCGATTAAACGTGTGAAGGGCATGCGTCTGATGACGCCGAACTGGGCCGATCAAAGCGTACGTGAACGTAAATTCGCCACCGCCGTTAAAAAAGAAACCGCGAAAGCAGCATCGCATTTGAGATCGGTCAAGTAATGAATGTCAGTGCGCAAGTAAACCTTAATTTATCAGATGAAACGGTAACATCCACCCAGCATGTAGAAATTTTTACCGACGGTGCGTGTAAAGGCAACCCCGGTGTGGGCGGTTGGGGCGCGATTTTACGCAGGGGTGGTGTTGAAAAAGAAATTTTCGGTGGCGAAGCGAATACCACCAATAACCGAATGGAATTACAAGCCGTAATTGAAGCTCTGGCGTCACTCACGCGCCCTTGTGAGGTGGTGGTGCATACCGATTCGCAATATGTGCAAAAAGGTATCAGCGAATGGATCCACGGTTGGAAAGCTCGCGGCTGGAAGACCGCCGCGAAACAGCCGGTAAAAAATGATGATTTATGGAAAACCCTCGACCAACTCGCCGCCCGGCATCGGGTGGATTGGCGCTGGGTACGCGGCCATGCAGGCCATATCGAAAACGAACGCGCCGATGTGCTCGCTAATCGCGGGGTTGAACTAGCGATAAAAAACGGGAAAGCAATATGAGTCGGCAAGTCATTGTAGATACTGAAACCACGGGCCTGGATCCGAAACAGGGCCACCGCATTATCGAGATCGCCTGTATTGAGATGGCCGGTCGTCGGGTTAGTCGCAATACTTTTTACAAGCGTATCAACCCTGAACGCGAGATTGATGAAGGCGCTACCCAGATTCACGGCATCACGCTGGAGGATTTGGAACACGAGCCAAAATTTGCAGATATTGCCGATGATTTTTTAGCGTATGTGCGTGATGCTGAGCTGATCATCCACAATGCACCGTTTGATATTGGCTTCATCAATGCGGAATTAAAGCGCATCGGCAAGCCCGTGATCACCGAAATATGTACGATCACCGACACCCTGGCGATCGCACGAGAGCTGCAC
>JAYWCO010000462.1:0-3402 GCA_043780475.1 Burkholderiales bacterium
CTATCGCCTCGCCACCTTAAACTTAACATTCCCCAACTGATTAGCCGCAAGGGCCAGCCAATAGCCTTGTTGCTCTGCCAGTCGACTGGTTTGATACAGCCCAATACCCAGGCCACCGCGCCGTGAGTTGGCGACCGGGGCATCAAATAAATTTTCTATCATACCGCTGGGAATCGGGCTGCCGGTATCAATAATCGCGAGTGATGGTGTGGGCTCGGTGGAGAGCTCGATACTGATAAAAATATCAGGCTCACGGCCTTTTTTCTTGCGTGCGTTTTCCAAACAGTTTTCCAGCACCGTGTCGAACAGCGAGGCGGGAACGGTAACGCTCATATCGCCCCGCGCTTTGAAAGTCGCGCCGCTGCCGGCATGGCGAGCGGTAATATCAGCCCACCAATCGTTCGCACTCATGGCTTTACCGGCTTTGCCGATAGCCGGATTTTGTAATTTATCCAGTGTAGTTTGCAGGCGTTTGCTGAGCTGCGGTAGCTGCCGATTCAGCATCGCTTCATACGCAGATGATTTGCGTCGATCTGTTTCAGGCAAATTGATTTGCTGTTGGGCGACCCCGGCCGAGGTGAGCGCGTAAAGCGACTGCAGTAAATTTTTAATGTCATGGGTTAAACGTGCGCCTGTCTCATGCACGGCTTGCATATAGGCATTTTGTTTTAATACCTGCTCGCGGCGCTTGCCCTCGTAGAATTCACCCACCACCTGCGCTAACAGCCGCAGATGCAAGAACAGCGCGGGTGAGAGCCTGATCTCGGTAAAAAAAATAATCTCCAGTTCATGATAACGAAAGCTGGCTGAATGGCTGGTCTGCTTACCGAAGCGGCCTTTCTTGTCATCACCTATTTCTGCATCCCCCGATTTCCATTCGCTGCCGACAATCCACGGCGTGAGTGAAACCTCTTCCATTGCGAGCGCCAGGAAACGTGCTGAGCTACTTTCCGTTTCCGAGAGCGCTGCGATGCGCCGCATCCATAGCTCGAACGGCATGCCCACCGTCATCAGGTATCGCGAAAAATAAGTGCGCAAGCCGCCAAACCCCGCGCGCGGGCCCCACATCACCGAAAGAATAAATAACGCCACCGCAAACGCCAACACCGTGAGCAGCACCGCCTGAAAATATTTATTGTCCGTCACACGCATCGCGGCGATGCTGCCGAGCACCAGCACCACCACCAGCTGAAACACAAACAGGCTATAGAAAAAATCAAACACCTGAGTAGTCGCTTCGTCCTTACCTCGAAACGGCAAAAACACCAGCGCGCTTAAGGTGAGCGGTAGGAACACCGCCACCAGGGTTTGTAGACCGGGCGGCAGACTGCCGATGTTCAGCAGCGAGACCGGTACTGTCCAGGTCAGCAGCATCGCAAATAAATAAAATACCGCGACCAAATAAAATCGCCCGCGCCGCGCCGCCTGCAGGGTAAATACTTTACCGCCCATGATGCCAATCAAAATCGCTACCCAAGCGACCAACATCCAGCCTGCCAGTGAATATAGAACGACCGTGGTGATACCCAGCAGCATGGTCACTGCCGCCACATTCAGCTCGCGCTCGGCGCTGATAAACGGCTGCCACATTAAAAACAAACCGAAATGAATCAGCAGCCAAATCCGCTCAAAATCACTCCCGGTCGGCGCCATCAGCCCCGCATGCAGCGATAGCAACATCGCCAGGATGACCCAGCGACGCGCCTTGAGCAGGAATCCCGGCAGGTTGCCGGCCAGATTTTTTTCCGAAGAATTGAGTGCGGAATGCATGGAATAGTGGTTATGTTGAATGAATGAGTAGATGTACAGAATAAGTCCTAGCCTCAACGAAGACTAACCCGAACCGACGGGGGTGCCAAGTGGCGCCAGGCAATGAGCGTAACCAGTTGGCGTGCCATCAGGCAATGTCGCGAAAGCGGTGTCGAGAATTTGGACATGCGCCTGTCTCAACACTCGACATGACGATGCCGGTTAAAGATTTTGGCCTGGCGCTAACAAACTTAAAGTGGTTCATAAACAATGAGTTAAACACATTGCACAGTACATGGCACAGCACTTGCATTAGGAAGGTTAGTAAACACGAAATAGAACTTAACAAGTCGCACTTTATCGATAACTATCATTCACCATTGTTGGCTTTAGTGTTGAGTGTGCGGTGTGAAGTGTTAATAAGACATAATCATTTAATTGTAATGCGCGCTCTAAAAAGGAAAAACATCATGAAAAGCATGAAGAACCAACAATCAGGTTTTACCCTCGTCGAGATCGCCATTGTGTTGGTGATTATCGGCCTGTTACTCGGCGGGATTTTAAAAGGGCAAGAGTTGATCAATAGCGCGAAGGTTAAAAACCTTGCGCAAGATTTTAAAACGGTGCCGCTCTATATTTACGGCTACCAGGATCGCTTCAAAGCACTTCCTGGTGACGACGTTAAAGCCACAACGAACTTGGGCACTGCCAATGCGGATCTGAAGTCCGGTAATGGTAATGGTGTGATCGATAATGCATGGAATTCAGCAACTGCCACGGAGGAATCAACACAATTTTGGTTAGCGGTTCGGATGGCTAACTTCGCCCCAGGTTCGACCGATTTTTCAGTGGCCGGGTTGGCTGCTTCTCTCCCGACTAATGTTGATGGTGGACGTATTGGAATTACCAGCAATACAACAACTGGCGCTACGCCCACCGCGCCGGTAACAGGCATGACGGGTACGTATGCATTTTGTTCTGCTGGCCTGCTGGGCAAATATGCCAAGCAGCTCGACACGACTCTTGATGATGGCAATACAGCGACGGGATCAATACGGGTAATTGCTAACCAACTAGCAGTGCAAACAGCCGCTGCAACTGCAATTGCTAATGCATTAGTAGACGACGCTACGACATATACGGTTTGTATGACGTTCTAGTTTGGCTTGATTAATAAAAAAGCCCGCTTCGGCGGGCTTTTTTATGGGCGAACGCCTGCGCTTCATGCAAGACATCATTTACAGCACACCGACTTTCAAACTCTAATATTCATGGACATCTTGAAGCATTTTTGCTCGAAGGTGCACGCCGATAAATGAGTTTTAACCAGCATTAATGAAATGGCGCGAATGCACTCTTTTCTTGCCGCAGAGCAGCAAATCGAAGCAGGAAAAAAATTAGACGCAAGCTAACGCCCAGTCAGTGCGGCTGCACGCATACGCGAATGCATGCGTGCTCAAAGATTAAAAATCAAGATGCCCCCTGTGCCAACCCATCCAGTCCAAACTCGGCCGCAATCAATGCATAAGAGTGTTGCCGCGCCAGCGGGTCATGCGTCCAGGTGTTGATCACGATTTCATTGAGCGCGAAGGTTTTTGCCAATTCCTCAAGCCGCGCGCTGACTTGGGCGGCCGTGCCGACGATAGCCTTGCC
>JAYWCO010000463.1:0-4739 GCA_043780475.1 Burkholderiales bacterium
CGCGCTGAATGTTTCATGGGAGCTGGATTTCTGGGGCAAGTATCGTCGGGCGACCGAAGCGGCGCGGGCAGATTTACTCAGCATTGAAGCCAATCGTGATGCGTTACGTTTATCCATCGCCAGCCAGACTGCGCAAGGCTATATCGCGCTGCTGTCGCTTGACGCGCAATTAGCGGCGACGCAATTGGGCTTGGCGCGCGCCAAGGAAGGCTTTGAGATGCAACAGAAACGCTTCGATGCCGGTGTCGCATCCGAGTTTGAATATCGGCAGCGCGAGGCTGAATACGATGCCGCGCTGGCGCAATTGCCGCCCGCCGAAGACGCGCAGACACGCCAGGAGCGGGCGCTGCTGGTGCTGCTCGGCCGTTCACCCCGCGCCATTCTGGGCGACAAACTCAGTGATAAGTTATCGCCCGTCAGCACCCCTAAAATCCCCGACGCAATTCCTGCCGGCATGCCCTCCGAGCTGATCATCAATCGCCCCGATGTGCTTGAAGCCGAACAAAAACTCATCGCCACCAATGCCCGAATCGGCGTGGCACGCGCCGCCTACTTTCCCTCTATTTCATTAACCGGCAGCTACGGTGGTGAAAGCGCATCGCTGTCTGATCTATTCTCCGGCCCCGCCCGCACCTGGCGGTTTGCCGGCGATCTCACCCAAGCGCTGTGGGGCGCGGGCCGCTTAGTTCACCAGACCGATGCCGCCGAAGCGCGCAATGAACAAGCCGCGCAAAACTATCGCGCCACCGTCGCCAACGCGTTCCGCGAAGTCGCCGATGCTCTGGGCGCATACGCTAAATCTCGTGCGGTGGCCGACGCCGAAACTCGTCGCGTTGCGTCACTGAACAAAACCTGGGCACTTGCCAAGCTACGTTTCGAGCATGGCGTATCCAGTCAGCTCGACGTCATCGATGCAGAGCGCGGATTGCTTCAAGCCGAGTTTGATCGCATCGCTGCTGATCGCGATTTAAAATTGGCCGTTGCTGATTTTTATCGCGCCCTGGGTGGCAAAACCGCCAGCAATCTGCCGCAACGTCCGTAGAAAAATAAACACTAATATCGGCGGGCATCTTGAAGCATAAAGTGCTCAAGATGCCCTTAAATGCTAGGGTCTTATTCGCCATTTACAAGCGCCTGATCATCTGATGACGCAAAATGGGCGAGTGAGTGCGCTACAATCTTTGCATGAATACTCCCCTCAGAAGCGGCCCTCCGCGATGGCTGCGACATATCCAGCGACGTCCCAATTTGGCGATTGCATCCGCGATCGCACTGCTGCTGACCGCTGTTCTTTCTGTTTACCTGAGTCCCGCGCGCGCAACGCTGGTCGGGTTTAATCTGGCCTGCGTGTTCTACCTGGCGGCAATGTTCAGAGTCATGGCCAGCGCCAGCCCGAGATCGATGAAGCAGCGCGCGCGCGCGAACGAAGAGGGGAAATGGACGCTGCCGATTGTGGCCATCGTCGTCGCCTCGATCGTATTGGTCGCACTTTATCAAGAGCTGCATGCGGGTAAAACTAAGTCGCTGAGCGACGCTGCTTTAGCGGGCGCCACCATGCTGCTCTCATGGTTTTTTCTGGCGATTATTTTTGCGCAGCAATATGCGTTCGTGTACTACGTTGAGCGCGACTGCGAGGATGGCGGACTCAATTTTCCCAGCACGGCCGAGCCAGACTATTGGGATTTTGCCTACTTCTCGGTGGTGCTCAGCATGACGTTTCAGGTGTCCGATGTGCAAATCACCTCACGCAAAATTCGCCACCTGGCCTTGCTGCACAGCGTGACGAGTTTTTTTTACAACGTCATCATCGTGGCCATCTCGGTGAATGTGGTCGCGGGGATTCTTTAGGTGGTAATAATTTCAGTCGCTACGGGATTTTATATTGTTAACATCGACTCGATGAACGAGATGATGTCTGAGCCTGTTGAATTATTTATTCTCAACCAGCATTAATCATTTTGTTAGGTAGGCACATGAACAATATATTACGTCTGGCTGGGCTGATTACAGCGCTACTACTTTTGTCGCTTGGCGGCTGCCAAACGGCTGAGAATCGCGTTTCAAATAGCGCGCCTTCAGGCTCCGCTAATTCTGATGCCGCTCAAACATCTTCGCCAATTTGCAAGGCCATGTTTGCCGAACAAGAGACGAAAGCCATGGGGCTGAGCCTTCAAGCATTTGATCAAGATTTTAAAGGCGGATAGCGAACGCTTTATAACGCAAATTGCTTTCGAGAGGCAGCCACATTGATTTCTCTCTATAGTGAAAAAAACAATATACGAAACACGCAGCTACCGTTTCATGCCGGTCAGTTATTGGCCATTGCGGGTGACTACCCAGCTGCAGTCGGCGAGTCCAGACAATCCCTCTCTCCCCCTTCAACAAACGAGGGAGACTTTCTTTGGGACGACTATGTGCTCGGCACAATCGCGTTCCTTGAGCGGGATAAAACTACCTTGATACGCCATCTGGAAGTCCTTCGCACCAAGCAAGACTTCAACGCACCCAACCTTAAGATTCTCCAACTGTTGGTAGCTGGTTTTGAAAAATCTTACGATGACGCCTTAAAGTGAACGCAAATTCTCAGCGCCGCGCGGCCAGGCTTTGGCTACTGCCTGCATTGAGCACAAGACAAGACCCTGCGTTTTAGAGTTTGTGCGGCGGTCTTTCTTTCCTGCTTTCCCAGCACCATGATCGTGGTCGGCGCATTTCCAATAACGTGTAGCGCAGCAATCGTGGCAACATGCATCTCAGCCGTGCAGTATCTTCGGTTTGTAGTGCTATCTGTTCAAACTAAGACTGGCGTTAAAAATGAAGATTAAAACTGCAATATTGCTAAGTTTAAACGCAATCGCTTTTGGTTTTGCGGCTCAAAGCGCAATGTCTACTTTTTCAGTTCCTGTCAGAGCATTGGGAGCTGGACTTGCCGCTGGCGTTGGCGCATATATCGCCATACTTTTATCGCAGAGAAGCTCATAAAACCACAACTGCAAGCTCTTGCTTAGCTTCAAGTTAAGTGAATAATCTGGGCAAGTGAAAATATAATTTATAAAATTCGACTTTAAGCTTGATCGCAGCATCTATAGCTGCGGCTGCACTGCTCAAGGCTACCAACAGTATTGGGGCAGGCTTTAATTATTGCTTACACCGGACAAGAAACAGGGCCTGACACCGCGTTTTGCGCGCAGGTGTTGTTTCAAGGAACACGACGCGTTACAGTCTATCAATCACACTCTATGGGGAATCGCCATGCGTACACTTCTTGCTAGACGTTCATCGTCCACCTTGTCCGCAGGGATTCTGGTCATTGCACTTTCCGCGCTGATGGCTAGCAGCGTTCTTGCCGACGAACAACCCCCGTTGAAAGTGAACAAGGGTGAGGTGCCGCCTGCTGTGCTGGGCCTCACCAGCGATGGCAAACTCGTCGAATCAACCCAGTTTGCCGGAAAGGTATTGGTGGTAACTTTCTGGGCCACATGGTGTGGTCCCTGCCGCGCCGAAATCCGCTACCTGGAGGCGCTCCAACGCAAGGTTTCAAAGGATATTCTGCAAGTGGTGGCCGTCAATATCGAAGAACGCGGCGTGTTCCGCGAGGCCATTCGCAAAATGAGCAACTACCAAATCCTCGTCGCCAACGACCAAACCAAGCGCTACGCAAATGCCTTTGGCGTCGACGGTATTCCGCACATGCTGATCATCGGCAAAGACGGCAAAGTCGCAGCCGTGCATCGCGGGTACTCAGAAGCATTCATCCCGACATTGGCCGAGGAGATCGTCGCCGAGCTTTATGCTGGGGTTGGCTCGCCTGTAAAAGCCGACGATAAGCCCACTACGCTGACGCCGAGCTAATACGCATATGACTCAAGGAGGCCACAGGCTACGCAGCGGTACGTCGCGATAGGCAAGCTAAGTTCTGACGATACCTTTATTCCAAGAAATCCAGGCTTGAGTTCCCCCTCACTTCAAACGCTGCCGTAAACAACGTCCGACGCTCGGTCGGGCATGAACCCACCACTCATGGATTGTTCGCATTTGGGGCATAATTTTGCGGCGCTCATTTTTTATCCGAATTTTTCTGCAGTGGCGAATCAGGCTGGGCGTTCACTGTGGATCAGCCGCTTTGTGGTGTCAATGATTGCGGCGCAGCGCGGCAATTAGAACATTCACATCAGGCGTCATCGTCGGCGGCATCCAGCACGGCTTTATTGCTGGCCGGATTTACGATGGCGAATAATTCCCCTCGCCCCGTTGTCTTGACACCTTTAATTGCGATAACCAAAAAAAACGGCTTAGATTGCTCTAAGCCGTTGTTTTTACTGGCGTCCCCAACCGGATTCGAACCGGTGTTATCGCCGTGAAAGGGCGGTGTCCTAGGCCTCTAGACGATGGGGACTTATTCGCTAAACTACTAACTACTAAATCTGTGGTGGAGATAAGCAGGATCGAACTGCTGACCTCTTGCATGCCATGCAAGCGCTCTCCCAGCTGAGCTATACCCCCTACAGAGAAGGTCGAAATTATAGCCGAACAGCGCCGGGGTGCCAAGCTGAAATTCAGCTAAGGCCGGCCGAGATGCGTGCCAAGACGACCTCGCGACCGAGCAACTCGATCACCGCGTCGAGCGCGGGCGTCTGCGTGACCCCGGTGAGGATCACGCGTAGCGGCATCATCAGTTGCGGCACCTTCAACGCATGGCTCAGCACTTCTGCCTTGATCGCAGCGCTAATCTCGGACCGCGT
>JAYWCO010000464.1:0-3984 GCA_043780475.1 Burkholderiales bacterium
CAGGTGCTGTTTACCTATTTGCATCTGGCTCCGGATCGTCCCCAAACCGATGATCTCATTGCCAGCGGCGCCATTTGTATTGCCTATGAAACCGTGACCTCGGCGTCGGGTGGTCTGCCTTTATTGGCGCCGATGTCGGAAGTAGCCGGCCGCATGTCAATTCAGGTGGCGTCCACTTTTCTGGAAAAACCACGCGGCGGTTTGGGGGTGTTGCTCTCCGGTGTGCCGGGTGTGCCGCCTGCCAGTGTGGTTATTTTAGGCGGCGGCGTGGTCGGCTCGAATGCCGCCTTCATGGCCGTGGGCGCCGGCGCTGATGTGGTGGTGCTGGATCGCTCGCTCGATGTGCTGCGACGGTTGGTGGCGCAATTTGGCGCGCGCGTCAAAACCGTATTTTCAACTCGCGATGCGGTTGAACATTACATCACGCAGGCAGATGCTGTCATCGGCGGCGTCTTGATTCCCGGGGCCGCTGCTCCAAAGCTGGTGACGCGTGAGATGGTGGGCCGCATGAAAAAGGGCTCGGTGCTGGTGGATGTGGCGATTGATCAGGGCGGCTGTTTTGAAACCTCGCATGCCACAACGCACACCGAACCGGTTTACGAGGTGGATGGTGTGATCCACTATTGTGTGGCCAATATGCCCGGTGGTGTGCCTCGCACCTCGGCATTTGCGCTTAACAATGCCACCCTGCCTTTTATATTGGCGCTGGCCAATCATGGCTGGCAAGGCGCGCTGCGTGCCGATGCACATTTGCGCAACGGGCTTAATGTATGTCGCGGAAAAATTACCTGTGAAGGCGTGGCGACGGCGCTCGGCATGACGTATCACGACCCACAAACCCTGCTCGTCAGCAAATAACCGAAAGCCTATGATTAACGCGAGAGAAAATAATCAGGTGGGGGTGGATGCAGCCGCAGGATCAGCACCAGCGCCACCTCTGCCTCTACCACAGCCGCCCTACGAAGGGATCAAGCTCGCGAATGTCAGGTTGATTCAAACCGCTGACGAAGCTGCCATCGCATTGTTGGCGATGATGTCCTCCGATGCAGTGGGTTTTGATACCGAGTCTAAGCCGACCTTCCGCAAAGGCGAGGTATCAACCGGGCCGCATCTCATTCAGTTGGCGGCTGACAATATAGCGTATTTATTTCCGCTGACCAACGCGTTGCAAATATCGATTTCGGTATTAGCACTGAAGACGATTCTCGAATCGACTCGAGTCGTGAAGGCGGGTTTTGGTTTGCGCGATGATTTGCGGCGCTTGAAAATAAAGCTGAATATCGACACCGCGAATGTGCTTGATTTGGCGATTGCGCTGCGCGAGGGTAGTGATGGGGAGGGCAATAAACGAAGAGATGTAGGCGCTAAAACCGCAGTCGCGCGATTTTTTGGCCAGCACCTGCAAAAATCCAAGCGCACCTCCACCACTAATTGGGCTAATCCAAAATTGACGGAAAGACAAATTCTGTATGCCGCCGATGACGCGCAGGTGGCGTTACTGATCTATCAAACCTGGCGGCAGCGCAGGGTGGCGGAGGCTGGGTAGTCGAGCGCGGGTTTATCCAGTCGACCATTCAACGATTTTACGGAGCGCGCGTAGTCTCCACACCCAGGGTTTCAGCCAGGCTCCACCACAATACAGCGCCGAGTAGGAACGTGATGCCACCGATATACATAATCGTTTGCAGGCCATAACGCTGCTCGATGGCGCCGGCCAATAGCGCGCCAAACAGCGCTTGCTACGCGGCGTGATTTTTGGCCGCAGCTTAAAAATATCAAGGCGCCGCCGCTAATTGCTTGCGGTGCTGATGATCGAATCTGCTCGCCAGCATCACATCAAAAAATGGCCGCGCTCATGCCTGCCGCACGGCTTATTTCGATTGACGCTGCCGGCCACTTGCCGCCGCTGGAGCAGCCAGAGGCAAACACGTTTGCGCTGCGTAGCTGGTTGGATAGCCTGAAATTTTTGCGACCACCATTTATACCATTCCAAGTTGACGCAAGCCTAGGCTACTTTGCGCGCTGCTGATTGTTTTGCTGGTTGTGTTGCGGGTATGTGCAACAGCATGTCGTCAACCATGGCATCCAGATCAAACTGTGCCCGCCAATGCCAGTCTGCCTGGGCGCTTGTGTCATCAATGCTCTGCGGCCATGATGCCGCAATCGCCTGGCGAAAATCGGGCGCGTAGCTGATCTCAAAATGCGGCAGATGCCGCTTTATACTGGCCGCGATCTGCGCCGGGGTAAAGCTGCTACCGGCCAGATTATACGAGCCGCGTTCATGCACGCTGGCGGCTGGCACTTCCATCAATTGCAGGGTGGCGCGAATCGCATCGGGCATATACATCATTGGCAATGCCTGACGCTCATCGAGAAAACAGGTGTACCGACCCTGATCGCGCGCCGCATGAAAAATTTCAATAGCGTAATCGGTAGTGCCGCCGCCCGGTGGGGTTTTGTAACTGATCAACCCGGGATAGCGGATGCTGCGCACATCGACATGATGATTCTGATGGTACCAATCGCACCAGCGCTCGCCCACCAGCTTGCTCAAGCCATAAACGGTGGTGGGGTCCATCACCGTGGTCTGCGGCGTCATAGTGGCGGGTGTGGATGGCCCGAAAGCCGCAATCGAGCTGGGCCAAAATACGCGATCCAGTTTTACCTCGCGCGCCAACTCCAGCACATTGAGTAATGAGCGGGTGTTGAGATCCCAGGCCCACAGCGGATTTTGTTCGCCCTTGGCCGATAGCGCTGCGGCGAGAAGATAAATTTGGTTTACACCATGCATTTTGACCAGCGCGCCCAGCTTGGCGGCATCCAGCGCATCCAGTGTTTCATAGTTGATATCTGCGATACGCCCCTGCGGGCCGAGATCAGTCGCCAGCACCGCCTGCTTGCCATGCCGCTCAGCCAGCGCTTCGATCAGCTCGGAACCAATTTGGCCGTTGGCGCCGATGACAAGAATTTTCGGGGATGACATACGGGATTCCTTTATGCGTTGCTGCTTAGATATTGGGGTATATATGGTTTGAGTAACTGCTTAAGTAAGCACTTAAGCAATGATCCCCAGCTCGCGGCCCGCTTGTGCAAACGCGGCGACGGCTTTTTGTAAATGTGCCATCTCATGCACAGCCGAAATCTGCGTGCGAATCCGGGCCTGGCCTGTTGCCACGACGGGATAGAAAAACCCAACTGCATACACACCCAATTCAAGCAGGCGTTTGGACAATGCCTGCGCTTTGACCGCGTCATACACCATCACCGGTACGATGGGGTGCGTGCCCGGTTTAATCTCAAAGCCTGCGGCGGTAATTTCGCGGCGAAAAAAAGCTGTATTGGTGGCCAGCTTGTCGCGCAGTTGCGTCGAGCCTTCGATTAAATCCAGTACCGTAATCGAAGCGCCCACAATAGAAGGTGCAACGGTGTTGCTGAACAGGTAAGGACGTGAGCGTTGGCGCAGCAGCGCAATCACTTCTCTGCGTCCGCTGGTAAAGCCGCCGCTGGCGCCGCCCAGTGCTTTGCCCAGTGTGCCGGTGATGATGTCGACCTTGCCGATGATGCCGCAGTGTTCGTGAGTGCCGCGGCCGGTACATCCTAAAAATCCGGAAGCATGGCATTCATCAATGCCCAGCAATGCGCCGTAGTGATCAGCCAACTCGCGAATTTTATCGAGCTGGGCAATGGTGCCGTCCATCGAAAATACGCCGTCAGTAAATACTAAAATATGTCGAGCGCCATCTTCGCGCGCCTGCTTTAACTGTACTTCAAGATCATTCAAATCATTATGCGTATAGCGATAACGCTTGGCCTTGCAGAGGCGGATGCCGTCAATGATCGAGGCATGATTAAGCGCGTCCGAGATCACGGCGTCCTGCTCGCCCAGCAACGGTTCAAACAAGCCGCCGTTGGCGTCAAATGCGGCTGCGTACAGAATCGTGTCTTCCGTGCCGAGAAAGCTCGACAGGCGTTGTTCGAGTTGTT
>JAYWCO010000465.1:0-3079 GCA_043780475.1 Burkholderiales bacterium
GTTCGCCAAAGGTCAATTTCAAATCGCCTTCCCAATCCGGTCGACCATTTGCGCGTGCTATTTCGCGATAGAGTGAGCCACGATCCTGATTTTCTTCGGCGACCAGAATTTCGAGCCCGGCGCGAACCGGTGCGGCAGCTGCATTCAAATCACGCACAGCAATAAGTCCATCAGCGGTAACGCCGATTGCGCCAGCATCCAGGTGCGGCTTCAATGTGGCAAAACGCTGCAGCAGACTTTTTTTAATCACCAGGATTGATGGCGTATTGATATCAATATCGGGTGGCTGGGCAAACGTAGTGGGCGCGGCGGACGCGGCGAGTAAAAAAAACGCGACGATGCCGGCGGATAAACCAATGTTTGTATTTGGAAAAAGAAATTTAATGAGTGAGATTCGCATCATTTCGTTGCAGCGTCCGCGCTTACGGGCTTTGCTTTGTCCTTGATCTCTTTAATGTCTTTAACCTCATTATTTTTTTTTGTTGGGTCTGCTGCCGGCCAAATATCATCAATGACTTTATCAGCGGCTTTTTGTGCGGATTCTGCCGGGAAAAATGAAATCGTCGAGCAGCCGGTTGCGCTTACTAAAATAAACGCCGATAGCCATGCCGGCATGAACCTGTAACAACGCTTAATGCTGGCGGCAATATTCATTATTGTCATTTCCAGGCTTCACTATTGAACGCAACATAAAAGATCATTTTCCAACGTTCGGCATCAACATGGGTTTACGCAGGCAATCACATGCAGATCAAGCTGGAAATACACCGGTGGACAGATATCGATCACCACGATCACACACAATATGCACAATCACAGCGTTCTCAGCCTCGCCTGCGACTTTAAGGGCAGCAACCAAGCCGCCGCCTGAGGAAATGCCGGCAAATATGCCTTCCTCACGCGCCAGACGACGCGTCATTTCCTCGCTGTCGGTTTGTGTAACCTCAATCACCCGATCAACCCGTGCTCGATCAAAAATTTTGGGCAAATACGCTTCCGGCCATTTACGAATGCCGGGCACATTAGAGCCATCGGCCGGGTGCACGCCCACAATCTGGACTGACGGGTTCATTTCTTTAAGGTAGCGACCTACACCCATGATGGTGCCGGTGGTGCCCATGGTCGCCACAAAATGCGTCACCTTGCCTTGAGTATCCCGCCAGATTTCAGGCCCGGTGCTGTTGTAATGCGCGAGCGGGTTATCGGGGTTGGCAAATTGATCAAGGATCATACCGCCACGTTCACGCTTGATCTGTTCTGCGGTATCGCGTGCCCCTTCCATACCGATTTTTTGCGGTGTCAGCACCAGCTCGGCACCGAAGGCGCGCATTGTCTGGCGGCGCTCGATACTCAAATGCTCAGGCATAACCAGCACCATTTTGTAGCCTCTGATCGCAGCAGCCATCGCCAGCGCAATACCGGTATTCCCGCTGGTAGCCTCTATCAGGGTGTCGCCTGGCTTGATTTCACCGCGAGTCTCGGCACCCACAATCATCGACATGGCGGGGCGATCTTTCACGGATCCGGCCGGATTATTGCCCTCCATCTTGCCGAGCAGAATGTTGGTCGCTGATATATTCATCAGCGACGGAATACGCTGCAGACGTACGAGCGGCGTATTACCAATGGCGTTTTCTATAGTGGGATGATGCATGCTCACGATTTTAATCCCTGTTGTAAGGATGACAGTTTGGCATAAATACACTTCCGCGAAAAACGGGTTGTATCTGTTGAGGCCTCCTTCATCAGCAGGCGACAAAAAGCCCTGCAAATAATTGCAGGGCTTTTAGTTTTAAAAGTCACCAATACCAAAAAATCTGTATGGGTAAATACCTTTAAATTACTTCTTTGGTGCGTCGTCTTTTTTGGCATCGTCTTTCTTGGCTGGCTTGTCGGCTTTGGCTTTATCAGCTTTAGCGTCTTTGTCAGCTTTAGCTTTATCAGCCTTGGCTTTTTTCTCTTCATCAGCTTTAGCAACTTTATCTGCTTTCTCTTTTTTGGTTGCGGCTGCTTTAGCTTTCTTCTCTTCAGCTTTAGCGGCTTTCTTTTCAGCAGGTGTCATTTCTTTGGTATCGGCTTTCTTGGCATCAGCAGCCATGGCTTTGTCATCTTTCTTGGCAGGCGCGGCATCTTTTTTCATGTCGGCCTTGGCATCCGTTTTTGTAGCAACCGGGGCAGCTGCTGCTGCGGCTGGAGCAACCTTCGCGTCTGCTTTTGAGGCAGCTGGGGCAGGCGTGGCAATGGTTGTTTTGCCTGACATGGTTACGTCTTTTTCAACTTTTTTGATGATGCCTTCGCCAATACCAGGAACCTTATCCAGATCAGCCATGGTCTTGAAAGGCCCGTTTTTGGTGCGGTAGTCGATGATGGCTTGTGCTTTAACTTCGCCGATTCCGTTCAAGGACATGAGTTCTTCCTTGTTAGCCGTATTAACGTTGACGGCAGCAAAGGCGATACTGATTGAGGCAAAGAATGCGGCAACGATGGCAATGATTTTTTTCATGAGATTTCCTTGGAGTGTGAGTTTAATAATATTACGCCGAACACTTGTTACGCCTTGTTACAAACGGCGCTCGACTTGAACGGTTGACGTTGGGTCGGGTTGATGTCGGCTTATGAATTGCCGTTTTAATTTGCCTGCTTTAATTGGCCGGCTTTTACGGCTTAGTTCTATGTCTGCAGTCGACAGCAAAATCTGAAAAACATAAAACTCACTGATTGTACTGGGTTTTTGCGGTGACTCTAGGCGCTGGCGGTCGATTCAATGCGTTTTTATGCGCTGGGCTAGGTTTATTTTGCGCCCGCAAGCCACGGCAAATAGCGCGCCACACCCTGCTCGGCGGTTAAAAACGCATCGGTGTAGCCCGCTTCACGAAGCAGCGATATATCCGCCTGGGTGAAGCTTTGATATTTACCTTTGAGCGCATCCGGGAACGGGATGTACTCGATAATCCCGGCACTGACGAGGCCGGCCAAATCGAGCGCCGCCTTTCCTTCGGCCAGGCGCAAGGTGTTGATAGTGGCAACGGCAACCTCATTGAAGGACTGTGAGCGCCCCGTACCCAGATTAAAAATGCCA
>JAYWCO010000466.1:0-3597 GCA_043780475.1 Burkholderiales bacterium
AGCCCCTGACCAAACCCCAGCACCCGCGCCTGTCTCCGAGGCATCTGCGCCATCCACCGCACCCACATTGCCTCCCCAGCGATCGCCTATAAAATCTACGAGCGAAGGTGTCGTTACCGCTCATGTTCACGCCAGCCCCTCCATCCGCAAACTCGCGCGAGAATTTGGCGTCGACTTGGGCAACGTAAAAGGCTCTGGCCTCAAAGGCCGCATCACTGAAGATGACGTAAAAGGCTTTGTAAAAACCGAGCTCGCCAAGCCAAGCGCTAACACTGGCGTCGCTTCTGGCGGATTTTCGCTGCCGCAAATGCCGTTCGTGGATTTCACCAAATTCGGCGAAATCGAAACCCGCGCGCTATCGCGAATCAAAAAATTATCAGGCAACAACCTCCATCGCAACTGGGTCACGATTCCGCACGTAACGCAGCAAGACGAGGCCGACATCACCGAGGTTGAAGCTTTTCGCGTGAAGACAAATGAAGAAATCGCCAAGAGTGGCGTCAAAGTCACGATGCTTGCCTTCCTCATCAAGGCGAGCGTGGCCGCGTTGAAAAAATATCCGGAGTTCAATGCTTCGCTCGAACCAGGCGGCGAAAATTTGATCCTCAAAAAATATTTTAATGTTGGTTTTGCAGCGGACACACCAAACGGTTTGGTTGTGCCGGTGATTAAAAATGCTGATCAAAAATCGATCATCGACATCGCGAAAGAAATGAGCGACCTCGCCGCCAAAGCACGTGAAGGCAAACTATCGCCTACCGAAATGCAAGGCGGGTGCTTCTCTATTTCATCTCTCGGCGGCATCGGCGGCACCTTCTTCACGCCGATTATCAACGCACCGGAAGTCGCGATTTTGGGTGTTTCAAAATCGTCAATAAAGCCAATCTGGAACGGCAAGGAATTTGTACCACGCATGATTTTGCCGATGTCATTGTCATACGATCATCGCGTGGTTGACGGCGCGGCGGGTGCGAGATTTACGACTTATCTGGCAAGCTTGATGTCGGATATTCGTAAGCTGGTTTTATAGGCTGTGACGATGGCTAATTTAATCAACGTCAACGTTCCCGATATCGGCGATTTTGCCGATATTCCTGTCATTGAGATTCTCGTCAAAGTCGGCGACACGATCAAAAAAGAAGATTCGCTGGTCTCACTTGAGAGCGATAAAGCGACGATGGAAGTACCGTCTACACATGCGGGTGTGGTGAAGGAAATAAAAGTAAAGTTGGGTGACAAGGTTTCGATGGGATCGGCGTTGTTGGTAATAGAGGCTACTGAATCAGCAAATATTGCAGCCTCCCCTGCTCAAAGCCAAGCATCGGCGGGCATCTCCAGGGCATCTGCGCCACCCCCGCAAGGCGGTCTCCATCGAAGCTCCCCACCAGCATTGCCTTTCCAGCCTGCACCGGTTGCGGGAAACTACATCGGCACAACCGACCTTGAATGCGAAATGGTCGTGCTCGGCGCGGGCCCTGGCGGATATTCTGCCGCCTTCCGCGCCGCTGATCTCGGCATGAAAACCATCATCATCGAACGCTATGCGCAGCTCGGCGGTGTGTGTTTAAACGTTGGTTGCATCCCGTCAAAAGCATTGCTGCATGTGGCCGCCGTGACTGACGAAGCTGCTGCACTTGCCGAACATGGCATCACCTTTGGCAAACCAAAAATCGATCTGGCCAAACTGCGTGGCTGGAAAGAAAAAGTGGTGGGCAAACTCACCGGCGGCCTCGCCGGCATGGCGAAAATGCGCAAGGTTGAGGTAGTGCGCGGCGTAGGGCAATTCCTGGATGCAAACCACATCGAAGTAGAAATCACCTCCGGTGCGGCACAAGACAAAACCGGCGAGAAAAAAGTCATCAAGTTTCAAAAAGCCATCATTGCCGCCGGCTCGCAAGTGGTGCGCCTGCCGTTTGTACCGGATGATCCGCGCATTGTCGATTCGACGGGCGCATTGGCGCTAAAAGAAATTCCGAAAAAAATGCTGGTCATTGGTGGCGGCATTATCGGCCTGGAAATGGGCACCGTCTATTCCACACTCGGCACGCGACTCGATGTGGTGGAAATGATGGATGGTCTGATGCAAGGCGCAGACCGCGATCTCGTTAAGGTGTGGCAAAAATTTAACGCGCATCGTTTTGACAACATCATGCTCAAAACCAAAACGGTTGCGGTGGAAGCGAAACCTGACGGCATTTATGTGACCTTCGAAGTCACGGATGACCAAACTACAGCGCTCAAAGAACCGGTGCGTTATGACATGGTGCTGATGAGCGTGGGCCGCGCACCCAATGGTAGAAAACTCAGCGCCGATAAAGCAGGCGTGACGGTCACAGATCGCGGCTTTATCGAAACTGATAAACAAATGCGCACCAACATACCGAACATTTTTGCGATTGGCGATCTCGTCGGCCAACCGATGCTGGCGCACAAAGCGGTGCATGAAGGCCATGTTGCCGCTGAAGCTGCTGCCGGACAAAAATCATTTTTCGATGCGCGCGTGATTCCTTCTGTTGCCTACACCGATCCTGAAGTGGCGTGGGTGGGCGTGACGGAAGACGAGGCCAAAGCGAAGGGGCTGAAGATTCAAAAAGCAACCTTTCCATGGGCTGCATCGGGCCGCGCGATTGCGAATGGTCGTGATGAAGGCTTCACCAAATTAATTTTTGATGCCGACACCCATCGCATCATTGGCGGTGCCATTGTCGGTACACATGCCGGCGATATCATTGGCGAAATAGCACTCGCCATCGAGATGGGAAGTGACGCTACCGACATCGGCAAAACCATTCATCCGCATCCGACACTGGGCGAATCCATTGGTATGGCGGCCGAGCTGTTTGAAGGTGTCTGCACCGATTTACCGCCGCAGAGAAAGTAATTGCTTCTCGTGATGTCATCCGCACGTTATGTCTGGTTCATCGTGGGCGCGCTGATCATCGTCATTTTATGGACGCTGTCACTGATCCCGCATCCACCAACAATCGGTTTTCGTCACGAAGACAAGCTCTATCATGTCGTGGCCTATAGCGGCACAATGTGGTGGTGGGGCCAATGCTGGCGCGAATTTCGCCCACGTCTCACGCTCGCCGTTGTCTTTGCCCTGATGGGTGTCAGCATCGAATTTGTACAGGGCTGGACGGGCTGGCGCACTTTTGATACTCGCGACATGATCGCCAATAGCGGCGGGGTATTGCTAGGCTGGGCGGTGCTGTACACGCCGCTCGGCTTGCTTTATACATGGGCCGTTACTGAAAAATGAAACCCTAGAATCGGCGGGAGTTTACAAGCATTTTTTCTCGGCGATGCCCGCCAATGCCGGGGTTTGAATTTTCAAATTTTATCGCCAAGTTCAGGCACCGATGTTTGTGCCACGTTCATAACCATCGCCAGCAAACTGTAGTAACCGCATAGCGCCGTGAGATCCACCACACCGCGTTCACCAAACATCGCATTTGCACGTGCATAGGTCGCGTCGCCCACCTTATGATGGCGATGCAACTCGGCCAAAAAATCATAAATTGTTTCTTCTTCCGGGCTCATGCCTGCAGGCCGCTGGTTCTCGGCAATCGCATCCGCAACCGCTGGCTTGACACC
>JAYWCO010000467.1:0-21807 GCA_043780475.1 Burkholderiales bacterium
TGACCAATGTGCCGGGCCCACAAAAGCCGCTGTATTTTTCCGGGCGGGAAATTGACGAGATTGAATTCTGGGTACCGCAGTCAGGTGGTATCGGCATGGGGCTGTCGATTCTTACCTATAACGGCAAAGTACAGTTCGGCCTGATTACCGATACCGGGCTGGTGCCCGATCCCGACACCATCATTGATCAATTTGGCGATGAGTTTGAAAAGCTGGTGATGCTCACTCTGATGGGACCATATGGGCCAGAATTTGCGGAGGAGTTGGAGCGTGCCTTTGGTGATGAACGGCCTGCCCCAGCTGGGTCCAAAAGGAAAAAATTAAAACGTGCCGCAACCTAGCCTCACATTGCCGGATTAGCGTTATATGGCCGCAAAAAATGCCCACAGAACCGCGCACCGAACTGCCATCGTGGCAGGCGCAACCGGATTAACCGGCGGTTCGCTGCTGACGGGTCTGCTGGCTGACCCGCGCTACGCTACAGTGCATGCGTTGGTGCGAAAGGCGGTGTTGCCGCCGCAGCCAAAACTGATCGAGCATATTGTCGATTTTGAACACCTGGACAATCTATTGGAAGCATGCGATGGGGCTGGCGATGCGTTCTGTTGTCTGGGCACCACGATTAAAAAGGCCGGTTCGAAGACCGCGTTTCATCAAGTCGATTTTGATTACGTGCTCAACTTCGCTCGCGCGGCCAAAGCCGCTGGTGCAACCCGCTTGATGGTGATGAGCTCGCTTGGCGCGAATGCCAAATCGGGCGTTTTTTACAGCCGCGTCAAAGGCGAAATGGAAATCGCTGTGTCAGCACTGGGCTTTGATGAATTGCATATTTTCCAGCCCTCGTTTTTAGTGGGCGATCGGACGGAAAGCCGTCTTGGCGAGCGCATGGGCATTACGGCATTTCAAATAATTTCGCCATTTTTGTTTGGGCCTGCGCGAAAATATCGCGCAATTGAAGCCACGGATGTCGCGCGCGCCATGATTCGCGCGGCGTGGTCAGGTAAACAGGGACAGCATATTTATACATCGGATGTCATCGCATCAATGTAGTTACATCAATGCAGCCGCGTCAATACGGTCGCATCCATACAACTACATCGACGCGCAAAGTTATCAGCAACCTCAACATTAATGGTTTACTCGTCTTCCAATTCTTCCTTCGCCATTTCAATATCCAATATTTCCATCGCGTCTTTGCCTTTCATCTTCGCGGCTTTTTCATAAAGCTGGGTGGCTTTAGCCATCTTTTTATCGCCAAATAACATTAGCAAGCCATTCGCATATTCGATGTGCGCAATCGCTGATTGCGGTGTGAGCTTCAGCGCATTTTCAAAATGCTCAACCGCTGCATCTTTGCTGACGCCGTAGGTGAGTTTGCCGACCATGCCGCCCACCTTGTCGATAATTTCAGCATGGTAGGCCCCCATTGCGGTCTGCGCTTCCGCATGATTGGGGTCCAGCATGATCACAGCATCCAGCGCAGATTTGATCTTGCCGCCATAGCCTTCTTTTAATGCCTTGATGATCGAAATCGATTGTGAGTAGCGGCCTGCGGCGTAGGCGTATTGATAATGCGCGTTGATATTTTTTTTATCAATGCTGCGTAAATCATCAGCTATTTCCATCGCTTCCTGAAACAGCTTTACCTTCGCCGCGTCTTTTTGTTCAAGGTAGGTCGCATAAATAGAAGTCGCCTTGGCCGCCACCGCACTGCCTTTCCCCAGTGCTGCCGCCTCAGCAAAATTACCGGCATGATACTGCCGCCATGCCTCCTGCAAGTCTGCCTCTTTGGGAAAAGGTTCGTTATCGCCCTGGTGCAAGGTTTTCCAGTTTTTTTTCAGCGCCTCGCCGGCATAGCTGATCGCTTCCTGGTCATGCGGAAATTCATTCCATTTAGCCATGTTATTTTCCCCGGTTTAGTTTGCGATTTTTATTCAAGATAGTTTGCCTTCAGATAATTCAGATGCGTGCGCGCATCACCTTGCAAAAAGGGCGCGATCAATGCCATCACCTGATACACGCCCCGCGTCAAATGTTTTTCCGGGTCTTCATGATGCAGGCTGCCCGTCAAGCGGGACGGCGTTTTCGCCGCGCGAAGGTGCTCGTAATTCAGCCAATAGCTAGATACCACCAGCACGTTCTCAGCTAGCGCCTTGATCTCAGCTATGTCAGCACGCATTGCCTCGACACTCACCAGCGCATGGCTCATCGCCATCACCGCTTCGCGCTTGTGACCAATAATAATATTGAAATGCGATTTTAATTTACTGTCACGGGCGAGCAAATCATCCAGATTTCGATACAAAAACCGATACTCCCAAATCCGCTCAAACATCAAATGAAGATAGAGCCATAAATCTTCCATCGCACTCGCGGCGTCGGCCATATCCGCCGGCGCTACATCGATCTTCTTTTCAAAATCTGCGAATAAATGATGAATGATTTCATCCTTGTTTCGAAAGTGATAGTAGAGGTTGCCCGGGCTAATATTGAGCTCATCGGCAATATGGCCTGTCGTCACATTAGACTCACCCAGCGCATTAAAAAGATCAAGGCTCACATTCAGAATCCGCTCGCGGGTGCGGGCCGAGCGCGAAGCGTTGGTGGCAACAGGCGCAGAGGTTGCGGGTGTTGCAGGTGTTTCAGGTATTTTAAGGGAGCGCTTGGGAGGGAGCATGCAGCAATCTTACTATGCGACGCTGCGAACAATGATGAAAATAATTACCTATCAGCCCGGCTCAATATCGTTTCAACCATGAACGAAATTATCAAACTCTTTGCCTGGCGGGGCGTTTGGAGCAAAAATGACCCGATCGGCAAGCTGGATGCGGACTTTGGCTGGCTATAACTGCGCATTAAGCTGCCTTTCCACATCCCCCACTTCAGCCCCTGATCTTGTCAGCTTTCAATCTCGCCTTTAAACCAGCCTTGCCTGACACCCACCAGCGTCTGTCGGGTTATATCTCGGGCGATGGGCCATCGCGAGGTGGTTGCCATTAACCTGTCTCGCAGCCACGGCCGCAGCTTTTGGTCGCTCTGAAATACCGGCGTCAAAAGGCGACTGGCCTGGCTGTAGAAATGCAAATGTTGTTTGCGTGCGGCGGTGTAGTTTGCCAGCGCATCGGCAACGCTGTCTGCGGCCTCAATAGATCGCGCCAGCGCCACCGCATCCATCAACGCCAGATTAGTGCCCTGCCCTAGTTGCGGGCTGGTGGCGTGTGCGGCATCGCCGATGACGACGACGCGCTCAGTATGATATTTCGGCATCACCACATCGTAGTAACGGGCCCAGGTGAGCTGGCCGATTGCGGAAATCTGCGCGACCAGATCGTGCGCTTTGGGATTCAGCTTGAGCACCTCGTCTTTCCAGGCATCCAGCCCGCGTGCGCGCCATGCATCGTAGCGCGCGCTGTGCAGGCTCCAGAACAGGCTGACAACCGGCATAGCGTTGTCGGGCGGCAAACCAGTGGGCATGATGCCAAACATTTTTTCGGCGCGATCATACCATTGCCAAAGGGTGCGGCCATAGACGCGATCAGGGTCTGGCAGCACCGCCCACACCGCGCCCCAGGGATAGCATCGGCTTCGCACCTTCAAGCCAGTTTGGGCGCGCGTCAGCGAGTGTGCACCGTCGGCGATCACCGTAAGATCGTGGGCGTTTTCAATCTCCTTCAGCACTACAATTTCACGCCCCGTGACGAGGGCAGCGCCCGCCGCTGTTGCCGCTTGCCAAAGCGCGTTGAACAGCACACCGCGATGCAGGCCCACCCCGTAAGCGCCAGCGCGCCAGCTTTCGTAGTGAATATCGATCACGGTGCGCCCGGCTGGGGTTACGCCCCATAACCAATCCACTTTGGCACCGTGGCGTAAAATTTCATCCTCAATGCCCAGCACCCGCATCGCGGCGAGGCCTGTGGGCTGAATCAAAATGCCTGCGCCGATGGCTTCTGGCTTGGCGAATTTTTCATGCACCGTCACGCGATGGCCTGCGCGAGCGAGCAGGGTGGCAGCAGCGAGGCCGGCGAAACCCGCGCCGATGATGGCGATGTTTTTATTTCTCAATTTCAAACGCGCTGGTGCTTTACAAAGCCTTCCAACGCGGTAATCGCATCCGCTAAATCCAGCTTGGCTTCGTCTAACCGCTGCCGCTTTGGCAATTTCGCGCCACGCTTAAATACGCGGCTATCCAGAGTGCGGGACTCATCACGCAACCGTTCAAGATTCATTTTGATACCAAACTTTTTAAATATCGGCTCAAGTTCAAAATGACGTTTGAGTAAATCCTGGCGAGTACGCTGATAGGCGTGTTCGCATACCTGTTTGCGGCTGGCGTAACTGAATAGATTGGTAAAAAACATTTGCGCATCGTCGCTGGCGGGCTCAAACAAAACAATATGGGCGTGCTTATATTTATTCACATATTTCTCAAGCACAGCGTGCATACGGGAGTGGATCATAGTGCGGAAGGTTTGCGATAACACCGCGGGCAGCCCACCTTCAACCAGCTTTTCCATATACGCTTTGCTCGATCCGGCTCGACGTTTGGCGGCATCGGCATCGAACGGCACCAACGGATTTACACAAAGCACCAGCTCGGCACCATCCTCCAACGCCAGCGATGCGTTAAGGGTTTTCTTGAGTGCACCATCAACAAAATAGTGGCCGTCAATTTCCACCGGTGGAAACAAGCCCGGCAGCGCGGCAGAAGCCTGCACCGCTTTGGAAATCGGCACATGATCAAATCCCGGTGCGCCAAAGGTAATCGCTTTGCCGGTATCGAGATCCACTGCGACCGAATACAAGGTGTGCTTGAGCTGGCGAAAATCGTTGGTGCGGCCGGAATGGCTGAACGTCTCCGAAAGAAATTTCGCAATCGCCTCGTTATCAAAAATTCCGGCCGGTATGGCACGGAACAAGCTGGCGAATGCTTCAACGGGCGAGCGCTTATCCGCGCTCGATGTTAGCGTTAGAGAACTGCCGATAAAGCGAATCAAGCCACGCCATGCCAGTTTAGGCACGCTGCGGGCGCGCTGAAAATATTCGCGGAATGCCGGGCGTAAAAATACTTCCGGACGTAGGGTTTCAGTACCGCTCAAGCCTAAGCCTGCAGCTTGGCCCTTGCCTTTGATATTACCCTTGCCGGACCTTTCGTTATCAATGAACAAGCGGTAAATATCGGTAGGCGTGAGTTGATTCGCCAGGCCCGCCGTAATGAAGCTACCCGCTGATACGCCAACATAAATATCCATATCGTTAAGATCAAGACCGTCAAGCGCTTCATCCAGCGCCATCAACACGCCGATTTCATACATCGCCCCCAACGGCCCACCGCCAGCAAGCGCGAGCGCAATTTTTTTCTTGGGCGGTACTATCGTCTTTTTCGCACGAGGCGTTTTTGCAGCTCGTGGCGCTGTTGCAGGCAAGCGAGCAGGTTTAATCGTCTTGGCCTTAATGTTCGATGCGCGATCTTTTAAAATCCGAGTTACCAAAACTTTCTCCATGCTTTATTAACCAGCGATCGATGAAACTAAAGCCACCTTACGGCGCGCATCATACACGCATTAATACAACAAAAAGCGCATAAGAAAATGGGGAATATCCCGGCGATATTCCCCATTTTTTTCAACCTTCGAGTCCCCTCGGGTGACTCCTATGCGAGCGCTAAAATTAAGCGCGCACACCACGCTTGTTAAGCTGGTTCAATGCCTTTTGCAATTCAGCCATGCGCGCCTGCAAGTCACGCACATTAGCACTTGATGGGATGCCGAATGTATTGAGGGTTTTTGCAACGCGGGTTTCAAACACATGCTCAAGCTGGGTAGCACCCTGCTTGGCACCCGCAACCGTTGCATTAAAGGTGCGCTCAACATTTTGCTTAAAGCTCTTTTCAGATTTTTTTGCAAAGGCTTTAACTTCTTTTGCCGCTTCAGTCGCTTTGGCTTGGGCTACAGCAGCCGCTTGGCCTTGAACTTTTTTGCCTTCGCGAACATAAACACCGGCTTTTTTGCCGAGCGCTTCTGCGGCTTCAGTGGTCATTTCACCCAGACGCTTGGCTTCAGTGGCGAGCATGCCATAAACCTTGGCGGCTTCGTCCTGCACACGGTTGGCAGCGCCAATACCGGCGAGCAATACTTTATGCGCCTTGGTGGTCACGCTAGCCGCTTTTGCGGTTGCTTTTACCATTTTAGTAACGCGTGATTTGCTTATCGTGGCTCGCGCGGCACCCAGCTTCGAAGCTGTTGCAGGTGCGCGACGGGCGGTGGTTTTTCGAACGATTGCTTTTGCCATTTTGATTCTCCAAAAAGGTGATTGAAATAAAAGAGGTGGTGAAATAAAAGAGACTGTAGATTTGTGTTGATGAAATATAGGCCAAGTTTTTAGAGCAAACACACTAATAGAACCAGTAGAAAATATGATCTTCGCTCATTCACCCTGCCCTATTGACGGCCTTCACCAAGCATTTTTGCTCTGAGACGCCCGTCAATAAACAACCTTTCTAAAAAAAATTCCAAAATTTATAACGTCGTCACAATTGACCCGTGCGTCATAAATAACTGTCTGGATTAGCGCTACCGCGCTGCCCACAAGCCTGAGGCGCAGTGTAATATCGGTACTGACAACACGACGTAAATTGCTGCGTCGCACCAAAATCATAATAAGTAAATTCACCAGGAGGAAACCTCAACATGACTTACTTCGTCACAGGCGCAACCGGTTTTGTCGGAAAATTTTTAGTTAAAAATTTGCTTAAGCGCGAAGGCACTATTTACGTTTTGGTGCGCAAGGCTTCACTCAAAAAACTCGAAGCCATTTATCCCTGGTGGGGGCTGGACGCCAAACAGAAACGCATCGTGCCGATTGTCGGCGATCTCGCCAAACCCTCGCTGGGCATTGCCGCGGCGGACATTACCAGGCTGAAAGGCAAGGTCAAACATCTGTTTCATCTCGCGGCAATTTACGATATGTCGGCTGACGCTGCATCACAAGCCGTCGCCAATATCGACGGCACACGCCATACGGTCGAGCTGGCGCACGCGGTCAAGGCGGGGATTTTTCATCACACCTCATCAATTGCCGCGGCGGGCTTGTATGACGGCACCTTCCGCGAAGATATGTTTGAAGAAGCCGAAGAGCTCGATCATCCCTACTTCCGCACCAAACATGATTCCGAAGCGATCGTGCGCAATGAATGTAATTTGCCATGGCGTATTTATCGCCCCGGCATGGTCGTCGGCCATTCGCAAACAGGCGAGATCGATAAAATTGACGGCCCGTATTATTTTTTCAAGCTCATTCAAAAAATGCGCGAAACCTTGCCGCAATGGATGCCGACCATCGGTATCGAAGGCGGCAAAATCAATGTGGTACCGGTCGATTATGTGGTCGATGCGATGGATCATATCGCGCATAAAAAAGGCCTCGACGGCGGCTGCTTTCATCTGACCGATCCGGAGCCGATGCGCATCGGCGAGATTTTAAATTTATTCGCCAAAGCCGCGCATGCCCCGCAAATGACAATGCGCGTGAACGCAAAAATGTTCAGCTTTTTACCAAGCTATGTGGTGCAGGGATTGATGTCGGTCGCACCGGTGCGCAAGGCGCGTAACCAGATTTTGCAGGATCTGGGCATTCCGAAAGATGTGTTCAGCTTCATCAGCTATCCAACCAAATTCGATAATCGCGAGACTGCAAAAGCGCTCAAAGGTACAGCGATCACGGTGCCAAAGCTTGATACTTACGCTTGGCGTTTATGGGATTACTGGGAACGTCATCTCGACCCGGATTTATTTATTGATCGCACCCTGCGCGGCAAAGTTGAAGGCAAGGTGGTGGTCGTCACCGGCGGCACCTCGGGTATTGGTGAAGCAACCGCGATTAAAATGGCTGAAGCAGGTGCTAAGGTGATTATTGTGGCGCGTGATCCTGAAAAGGCCAAAGAAACACTCGCCAAAATTAAAGCCAAAGGCGGTAACGCAAAATTCTATTCATGCGATTTGGCTGAGTTGGATAGCTGCGATAAATTAGTGGCGGCGGTGTTGAAAGATTACGGCACCTGTCATTACCTGGTAAACAATGCAGGCCGCTCGATTCGTCGCGGCATCGCCAATAGCTACGAGCGTTTCCATGATTTTGAACGCACTATGCAGCTTAATTATTTTGGCTCACTGCGCCTCATCATGGGCTTTCTGCCATCGATGACCAAACAACATTCGGGCCAGATTATCAATATTTCATCTATCGGTGTGCTCACCCAAGCGCCCCGCTTCTCGGCCTACGTCGCCTCCAAAGCAGCCCTTGATGCATTCGCCGGCTGCGCGGCATCGGAGTTCCACGACGACAACATTAGCTTCACCACCATCAACATGCCGCTGGTGCGAACCCCGATGATCGCACCGACTAAAATGTACAACAGCGTGCCAACCTTGTCGCCTGAGCAAGCCGCCGATTTAGTGGTGGAAGCTATCGTCTACAAGCCTGTCCGGATCGCCACCCGTCTGGGTATTGCTGGTGCCATTCTGCACGCAGTCTCGCCGAAATTGACGCAGATTATTTTGAATACCGCATTCAAAATGTTCCCTGATTCCGCGTCGGCGCAAGGCAAAAAAGGTGAGGTGGCGAAAGATGTGGAGATGACGCCGGAAGCGATGGCGTTTGCGCAGATTACGCAGGGGGTGCATTGGTAATGAAAAGCTTAGATCCTAACTGGCATGTTGAATCTGTTGAAAGTGCCATCTGGTCGAAAAATCAAAAACGTATCGAAGAGGCGCTTGGAGGCAAAAATTCCAATGATTTCGATATACATAATCGTTCCGCGTTAGAAATAGCTACGGCAACTTGTGACTAAAATACTATGATCATAGTTGAGAAAATTACCTTGGTAATGGAACTTGAGTCATCCCGGAAATCGCTGATAAAAAATAGTACGCCCCTAAAGATTTAGTGTGTAGCTCACGGCGCGCACTGACCCCGGGCTCGATCCGGGAGATTTGCCGTGTGTGTGAAATTTTGAGGCATATGTGGCGGGGTTTGCGTCGCTTTTATTGTCCTACAGCTGCATTCAGTTTTTCGAAGATAATGTTGTTAATAAAAATATCGGCGTATGTTTCACTCATCGCAATCTACCAAACCAAATCGAAAGCACATCATGACCAAACTTAAAGTGGGCGATGCAGCCCCCGACTTCACCGCCAAAGCCACTGACGGTTCTACCATCAGCCTCAAAGACTATCGCGGTAAAAAACTCATCATGTATTTCTATCCGATGGACGATACGCCGGGCTGCACGGCGCAGGCTTGTTCGCTGCGCGATGCGAATAAAGATATTGCAGCGAAAGGCGCGGCGATATTGGGGGTTTCAACCCAGGACGAAGCATCGCATCAAAAATTTACGTCCAAATACAAACTCAATTTTCCTCTGCTCGCCGATACTGATCGCGCGATTGGCAAGGCTTATGGCACGATTGGCGGTGGCGGGCTGTTAGCTGCCGCGAAAGCGATGGTCGGCATGGCGGATCGCGTGACATTCATCATCGATGAGAAAGGTAAAATCGCGCGGGTGATTGATTCACCGAATACTAAAAACCATGCCGAGGAAGTGTTGGCGTTGTTGTAGCAGCATTGTTGTAACTAAACATTAATGCGCCCCGCCCGCGTCTGCTGCTGTACTGCTATCACTGCCGCTACCACCGCCGCCCTGCTTCGGCTTTGACATCCAGACCACCGCAATCAGTGCTACAAACCCAATCGCGGACATATAAAAAATATCGTTCGCCGCCAGCATGAAAGCTTGTTGATCAATCAGGCGGGTAATCTGCGCATAGGCTTGCTCCAGGCTCATGCCTTGCGCCTGCAAGCCTGCGATGGCTTGGGTGGCAGTGGCGTTGGTGACGTTAATGTTTTCACTTAGCTGCGCATGATGCAGAATGGCGCGATTTTCCCAGAGGGTGGTGGATACTGATGCGCCAATACCGCCGGCCATAATCCGCATGAAGTTGGATAGACCAGATGCAGCTGGAATGCGTGATATGGGCAGGCCGGACAAGGTGACCGTGACCAACGGAATAAAGAAAAATGCCATCGCGATACCCTGCACCAGGGTGGGAATCATGATGGTCGTAAAATCGGCTTGCGTAGTGAACTGCGAGCGCATCCACAGCACCAATCCAAACACCAGAAACGCGATACTGGACAACCAGCGAAGGTCAACCGTGCCGACTTTTTTGCCTACCCACGGCGACAGAAAAATTGCAAAAATACCCACCGGGGCAAGAATGGCACCGGCTTGCGTGGCGGTGTAGCCCATCCATTGCTGTAGCCAAAGCGGTAACAACACCACATTGCCAAAAAATAATCCGTAGGCGAGTGACATCGCCAGCGCGCCTGTCCAAAAATTACGTCGCTTGAATAAACTTAAATCCACGATCGGGTGCTCATCAGTTAGCTCCCAGGTAATGAACAGCGCCAAGCCGACCACCGCGATAATGCCCAACACTATAATCTGCGTGGAGTGGAACCAGTCAAGCTCTTTGCCTTTATCGAGCAGTATTTGCAGTGAACCTACCCAGATAACGAGCAGCGCTAAACCAACTTTATCAATCGGCAGTTTTTTCGTGGGGCTTTCACGGGCTTTGAGCAGATTCCAAGTTAGTAAAGCCGCCATCAAGCCGACCGGAATATTGATATAAAAAATCCACGGCCACGAAATATAGTCGGTAATCCAGCCGCCCAATAGCGGCCCCATGATCGGCGCGACCAGCGTGGTCATGCTCCATAACGCCAGTGCCATACCGGCTTTGGCTTTTGGATAAATGGATAACAACAACGCCTGCGAAAGCGGGATCATCGGCCCGGCCACAGCACCCTGCACGATGCGGAAAAAAATCAGCGCTTCAATACTCGGCGCCAGCCCGCACAGCACCGAAGCCAACACAAACAAGGAAACGCTGGCAGTGAACAGCCGCACCTGCCCAAACCGCTGTGTGAGCCAGCCGGTGAGCGGTACCGCAATCGCGTTTGAAACCGCGAAGGACGTAATGACCCAAATGCCCTGCGTTGAACTCACCCCCAGATCACCGGAGATAGCGGGGATGGAGACGTTGGCGATGGATGTGTCCAGCACATTCATGAAGGTAGCGGCGCTCAGCGCGACGGTTGCCATCAGTAGCGCTGAACCCGTTAAGGGCGGATGCTCGGCAGGCTTCGGTTGGGGCGGGGGGGGCGGCGGTAGCGGTATGGGCTCAGTCGCCGCATCAATCGTGGTCGTTGACATAGGGGCCGCCTACTAGCGTAGCTTTGCGGGTTGGGCTGAACTTATGGCGGGATTTGCGCTGGGGTTTGTACTTGGGTTTATATTTACCCTGGACGCTTTGCCCGAGGCTGCGATACCCATATTGGCTGCAATAATTTTATTCACGCGCTCGTTTGCCTCCGCATCGGTTTGCGTAAATACGGTAGTGGTACTGGCGGAAGGCGCAATGGTGGCGTCGCTCAGGCTTTTGCCGCTTTTATCCTGTACATCCACTTCTGCTTCCATCGATAAGCCCACTCGCAGCGGATGTTCGCTAAGCTGCTTGGCATTCAGCAAAATTCTGACCGGGATACGCTGCACCACCTTGATCCAATTGCCGGTTGCATTTTGTGCAGGCAACAAGGCAAACGCGGCACCGGTACCCGCGCCCAAACCAGCGATGACGCCGTCGTACTCGACCTTGCTGCCGTAGACATCAGCGACTAATTTCACGGGCTGGCCTATGCGCATATTACGCAATTGCACTTCCTTGAAATTAGCATCTACCCAGACCTCACTCAACGGCACAATCGCCATCAACGGCGTGCCTGGCTGAATGCGCTGCCCGACCTGGACACTGCGCTTGGCGATAAATCCCGACACGGGCGCAGGCAGGTCAGCGCGCTTGTAGGCGAGAAATGCCTCGCGCACTTTGCCGGCTGCGCGCAACACATTCGGATGCTCACTCGCGGGCACACCATCGGTCAACGATTTGTTTGATGCCAATTGCTCACGGGCCGCGTCCACATTGGCCATCACCACGGCTTGTGCGCTTCTGGCTGCAGCCAGCGTGGTAATCGCATGCTGCCATTCCTCGCCCGAGACCGCACCGGTAGTCACCAGCGGCTGACGGCGCGCCAGATCATCTTCGGCGCGCTTAAGGTCACTCGCGGTACGTGCTAAGTCGGCTTCGCGCACGGCCACATTCGCACCCAGGCTGACGTTAGTGGCATAAACCGTACGCACTTCACGCACCGTGGCTGCGAGCTGTGCTTCAGCTTGATCAAGTGCTACTTTTGCGTCAGCGGGATCAAGCTTGATGAGCGACTGCCCCGCTTTTACAAAATCCGTATCCTGCGCATTAATCGCCACCACCGTGCCGGCAATCTGTGATGTGATCTGCACGATATTGCCCTGTACATAAGCGTTATCGGTTGATTCAAAATGACGCAAATACAGAAACCAGTAGATACCGTAAGCGATTGCAATGAGAGCAAAAATAATCCCCAGCAGCAAAAGAACTTTTTTGCGAGGATTGGGTGCGGCATCTTTTACTGCTGCGTTTGCATTTTTGTCTACTTCTGGCGTTGGCGTAATGGGCTGGTTGGCAGATGTTTGTGGCTCAGTGGCGCTCATCATAAAATCTTTCGTTCTGAAAATATGGTCGTTAAATTTGTTTGATGGGTGCTGAAATTTAATCCATCAGGGCTGCGCTGCGGTCAACGGCGCTACTGCGGATGCCGCGTCGCCGCCGAATCCGCCGCCCAACGCGCGGTTCAAATTCACATTCAAATCCAATGCGCGCGCTTTCAAATCAGTGGCCTGTCTGCGCTGTGTCAGTACGGTATTTTCCGCTGTCAGCACCACCAGATAGTTAGTCAGGCCTGCTTGATAGCGCTGTTTTACCAGAGCATAGGCTGCTTCGACTGCTGCCTGGGCATCACGCTGCTCGTTGGTTTGCACCGCGACTGATTGCGTAGAGGCAATTTGGTCGGCAACATCCCTCAATGCATCCAGCAACATCTTGTTGTAACTTTCCACAGCGGCGTCGTAATCGGCGGTATGGGCCGCCAGGGTTGCACGCAAACGACCGCCTGCAAAAATCGGAATGGTGATGGCCGGGCCTATGCCGTATTGCGCGCTGCCTGCATCAATCCAGTGGGACAGGCCAATGCTGCCGAAACCGGCAAATGCGATTAAATTAATATTGGGATAAAACGCCGCTTTGGTGGCGGTGATCGTTCCTGTCGTCGCTTCGACCCGCGCCCTGGCGGCGACCAAATCGGCGCGCCGACCCAGTAACTCGGCCGGGATGCTGGCGGGCAGTGCCAGATTCGGTATGGATGTTAATTGCGGCGCAATGGTTTTAGTAGCATCAGGTGCTACGCCGATCAGCACAGCCAATTGGTTTCGCCCCAGCGTGATTTGCTCATCAAGCTGCGCGATTTCGAGGCGCGTGCCGGGCAGCGCACTTTCGGCCTGGCGTAAATCGACGTTGGTATCAAGGCCGCCGGTCACTCGCTGCTGCACCAGTTGGCGGGTTTGCTCGCGCAGGTTCAATGAGGCTTGAGCAAGATTCTGCTGGGCGAGCAAGCGCGCAAGATTGAAATAAGTTTTAGCCACGCTGGCGGCGAGGATGACGCGCGCTGATTGCGCATCGGCCTTGCTGGCAGCTAACTGACCGATAGCCGCATCCAGCAAGGCGCGATTACGGCCAAAAAAATCGAGCGCGAAACTCATATTCAGATTGGCATTATTCACCGATTGGCTGGTGCCGCCGAATGGCGGCGGCACCATGCCGTTTTTTGAGAACCGCTCGTAGGTGGCATCAATGACACCGGTGATCTGGAGTTTCGAGCTGGCCTCGACCAACCCTGCATCGGCCGATGCGCGGCGGATACGCGCCTCAGCGATTTTCAAGCTGGGGGCTTGCAACAAGGCTTGATCAATCATGCTATCAAGCTCAGTCACCCCATAAGTCTGCCACCAGTGATCGCCTGGCCAGTTGATCTTGGTGGCCGCAGTCGTTGTTGTTTCCGTAGTTCCTGCTGCTTCGATGGCGGTGAGCGGTAACAATAACGGTTTCGCCTGCGGCTCGATGTGCGCGAGATTAGCGCAGCCTGCGACCAACGCAGCCATCAAGACGCTCAACAACGTCAGTGCCCGCGTCCGTGATTTTGTCGAGGTGAGGTTTAAAGAAATTGCGTTCATACGTTTATATCCGTTTGCTTGTAATGAATACCCGTGCTCCTAATGGCTTTGGGTACAGTCGTATATTTGGTACTTGTTTGGTACCTAGTTAGCGCTTCGGTAGCGGCTCGCTACCGTTTCCCAACATCCGGCGTAGGCTCGCTTTCAACTGCATAACCTCATCGCGCTCGAAGCCGCGCAGGTGATGATTCAATACCGCCGCCAGCCCATCAGGGATCACCTTAATCGCAGCTCGTCCCTGTGCAGTTAGCTCAAGACGTGCAACGCGCCGATCAGCGTCACTCCATACCCGTTTCAGCATGCCCTTGTCTTCGAGACGATCAACCATGCGGGTCATGGCGCCGGTATCGGTATCAAGCTCGCGGGCCAATGCGCCTGCGGTGTCGCCTTTGCCATTGGCGATCAAAATCAGTGGGCCCCATTGCGAATGCGTTAGACCGTGCACCTGCATTTTGCTATCAACATGACGCTGAACAGAATTGCCCAGCTTGCGAATCAAGTAGCCAATGGATTCATCCAGATTCCAATCGTCGCCGCCTTGGTAAAAAGCGTTTGCAGGGGACAGGTTGGCGCCACCTGCGGTTTGAAGTACGGGGGAGGCCTGAGGTGATCGCGTGGCGGATCGACCTTGTGCGGGCTTGGCAGGCTTAACGACGGAGGTGCGCTTTGAGTTCACGGCTAAATATAGCTGCCTAGGCAATCATTGTCAAGGCAACAATATTTAGCTCAAGGCATGGCTGGCGAGCCACTATTGACGGGCATCTTGAAGCAAACTGCCTCAAACACCAGCACTGGCGAGGCGTTTGAGGCATACGCTTGAAAAATTCTATCCGGTAAGCCGCAGGACTACTTCATATAAAGACCGCGCTATTTCCTGATCTCAGCAATGATTCGTGCTGCAATGGGATCCGAAAACAACATGCTGACATGACCAACAGCGGCAACCGGGATGTTGTCAGCCCAATCGAGTTTACTGCTTTCGGGCGGATAAATTAGATCATCATTGAGGGTGTAAATCGATAAGGTTGGCGGCTTTGGCCTACCCGCCTCCGCTTGCGCCAACGCGCGGAGCCACGCGCTGGCAGGGCGCATTTCGCGTACACATTGACCGATTGAAAATCCGGACATTTCAGAGCCATGATGCGGTGAGCCCAAGGTGATGAATCGCTTTACTCGCGAGGGTATTTCAGCGCCAGAGTTGATAACAACATTGCTCATATAGCGCCGCGTCACCAGGCCGCCCATGCTGTGGGCGACGATAATCACCTGCGTCGCATTAGCCTCTTTGCACACCTCCTCAATGCGCTGGGCGAGCCGCGGCACCATGCTGTCAATACTGCCTAACAATGGCTCCAGATTGAAAGTATAGACCGGGCCAATCGCCGCAGCCAGCAGGCGTTTGCGCAGCTTTAAAAAAATACCGCGATTGGAAAAATACCCGTGAACCAATAGCACCGGCGCGAGCAGCCGATCTTTATACTGCAAAGCATTCTCGGCTTTTTTAGGCATCATCCATTGGTGAAAGGGTTCTGCCAAACCAAACATCATTGCGCGTGCGTCAATTTCTTTGGCCAGCGCATAGAGACTGTTGCTCCACGGCTGTTGAGTCTTATCGCGATACCGCAATGCCCCGGATAGCCAGTAGCTTGGCAGCGCGATCACAATTCGTACCGTCACCATGATGCACAGTATCAGCGGCACAATAAACAGGAGACTGAGCGGCTCTTCCCACCAGCGATAGGCGAGGAAAATATAAATAACGGCTTCGATGAGCAGGGCCAGGATGAGAATAATTTGTAGCATGGCTAGAACGGTTTGAAATATTGCAGCAACCAAAGTGTCGCCATACCGGCTCCCAAAGTCGCAAAAATATTGCGGGTTTTCCACGCCACCAGAATCGCCACCAACGCGGCAATGATCCGATAAATATTGACGACCTCGCCTGCCGGCAAATCCCGAAACAGCACATCGGGCAGCACCAAGGCCGGCAATACCGCCGCCGCCACATATTTCAGGCAACGCTGCAACCATTCTGGCACCCGGGTTTCCGGCGGCAGCACGATAAATAAAGCTCTCGTCAGCAGTGTTACTACGCCACCCGCGCAAACAATAGACCAGGTATAAAAATCGCCAGTGACGCTCATACTATTTTCACTTCACAGGCTCGAGTAATTTAGCCGATGCAGCGCGCGAATCCAGCCAGGCGCCGACCATTACACCGGCGGCCGCGGCGGTGATGAGACCTAATTTCATCGGTAGCGCCGTGGTAAACGCGGCGGCCGTAACCGCCACCAGCGCCGTCAACCAGTGCGTGCGGCTTTGCAGTGCGGGCAGCACCAACGCCAAAAATACCAGCGGTATCGCAAAATCAAGCGACCAGGCAGCCGGAATCAGGGTGCCCGCAAAAATGCCCGCTGCCGTCGCGATTTGCCACATCACCCATAAAAAACTGGCGCAGCCAAAATAATAAGCGCTATGGATATTTTTGGCTTGCTTGCCCATTTTTTCACCCGCCGGTTTATCGGCGTCTTCGGACGACAAACGTGCAATCGAGAGCGCGAAGGCGTGATCCACCAGAAGATATGAATATAACCATTTTTTACGCGTGCTTAAATGCCGGAATTGCGGAGCGATCGCCGCGCTATACATCATGAAACGTAAATTAACCACCAATATCGTCGCCAGCACAATCGGTGCGGGCGCGTGCTGCACCAATAGCGAGATGGCAGCGAGCTGCGAAGCCCCTGCATAAATAATCAACGACATACCCATCGCCAACCACGGATCCATACCGGCCGCCGTCGCCGCCGCGCCCGTAATCATGCCGAAGGGTATTAAACCAACGACTGCGGGCGTGATGTCACTAAGACCACGAAAATAAGCGCTACGCGAGGTTTGCACGAAATGAAAATATTTCTATCGGGACTCGGATTATTAAGGCTGGATATTCACCAAAGGCAAATTCTATCAGCCCACTCCGCTCCACCCCATAATTGTGCATAAAGAAAATATGAAAACCCGCCGCAAGCGGCATGACCCGTGCGAAAATTGCGCATGATTATTTACGCCGCTACCATTTTCGCCTCAGCATTTTTGCTGTTCTTGATCCAACCGATTATTGCCAAACAAATTCTGCCTTGGTTCGGCGGCAGCGCCTCGGTGTGGACCACGTGCCTGGTTTTTTTTCAGTTTGCATTGTTGGCGGGCTACTTTTATGCCGACTGGGTCACTAAAAAACTTAAGTTTAAGCAACAGGCGATTCTGCATGTGACGCTGGTGCTGATCGCACTGGCGCTGCTACCGATTATTCCCGATGCCGCATGGAAGCCGGTCGGCAATGAAGAACCTGGCATGCGTATTTTGCTGCTGCTGGCTGCCACCATCGGACTGCCGTATTTTTTATTGTCCACTACCAGCCCGCTGGTGCAAGCATGGTTTGCGCGCTCATACCCGGCAGCCAGCCCTTATCGTCTATTTGCGCTATCCAATTTGGCATCGATGCTCGCGCTGTTGGGCTATCCGTTTTTATTTGAACCGTGGATCACCACACAACAGCAGGCGCTGGGCTGGTCGATCGGCTTTGGATTATTTGCGGCGCTCATCGCCAGCGCAGCGTGGTTTACCGTCAAAAGTCGGCTCATCACCGATGGCGCCCCCGATACAGTTTTAAACACTACCGAAAACACTACCTCGGACGCGACACAGACGATATTGTCATCGCAGTCAACGTATATATCCCCATCTCCACCGGCTATTGCCGATAAACTTCTCTGGGCCGCGTTAGCCGCTTCAGGCTCGGTATTGTTGCTCGCGATCTCGAATCATCTCACCCAGAATATTTCATCGATTCCCCTTATGTGGGTGGTGCCGCTGGCCTTGTATTTGCTCACCTTCATTCTCTGTTTTGACGGCACAAATTGGTATCGCCGCAAAATTATACTGCCGCTATTGGCCATCGCCATTATGAGTATGGCTTATACCTTGGCGGATACCCGATTACATTTTGAGCTGTATTTTCAGATCGGTTTATTTTCGGCCGGGCTATTTATTGCTTGCATGTTTTGCCACGGCGAATTGGCCGCGCGCAAGCCGGCGCCCCGTTATCTGACCACATTTTATTTGATGATTTCGGTGGGCGGCGCAAGCGGTGCGTTGTTGGTTGGCGTTATCGCGCCGCTCACGCTGCCCGCGTATTTTGAACTTGAGATTGCGCTGGTCATGCTGGCTGGACTTGCGATGTGTTTATGGTGGCGTAAAAAGCCGGTTGCGGTGTTTGCTGCGGGTGCCGTGGTGACTTTGTTCAGCGCATCGGCCGCCCTCTTTACCGTGGCGGAGTTCAATAAAAATGTCGTGGTCATGACGCGCAATTTTTATGGCACCTTGCGGGTTAAAGAGTATGGCCCGCCCGCCGAAGAATACCGTCGGCGCTCGCTGATTCACGGGGCGATTTTGCACGGCAATCAATACCGAGATCCACCCTACAATCGCTCGGCAACGACTTACTACAAAGCAAAGTCAGGCATTGGCAGAACTATTTTATTAAAAGAAAAATTAGCTGAAAAAAATAGCCTGGGGCCATTACGGGTCGGGGTGATTGGCCTGGGGACGGGCACCATTGCGACCTACGGCAGCAAGGGTGATGTCTATCGCTTTTATGATATCAATCCCGAGGTCGTGACCATCGCCCAGCGGGACTTTACCTATCTACAAGACAGCGACGCCAAAATTGAAATTGCGCTCGGTGACGCGCGTTTGAATCTGGAACGTGAAGCGACACAAAATCGTTCACAGCAATTTGATGTGCTCGCCATTGATGCCTTCTCAAGCGATTCAATCCCGGTACATCTGATCACGCTGGAAGCGTTGGCGATCTATGAAAAACATATGAAACCTGATGGTGTGATTGCGTTTCATGTGTCGAATCGCTATCTGGACCTGAAACCCGTTGTCCAACTCATCGCTGAAGCACGTGGCCTGCAAGTTGCCTGGGTACGCGACACCTATGAAGATGGCGCCACCACCAGCGACTGGATTTTATTAGCCAGGCTAACTAAGCTAACTGCAGATCAGGATTTTCTGCTCAAACCAGAGATTGCCGAGGGCACATTCATAATTCCGCCAGACCCAAACCCGCATGCACGGCGCGTCTGGACAGATGACTTCAATAATCTTTTACAGGTACTTAAATAACATGAAAACAGTCGTTTTGGGCGCAGGCGTAATCGGTATCACCACCGCTTACTACTTGAATAAAGCCGGTCACGATGTCACCGTAATCGAGCGCGACGAACATGCCGGGCTCGAAACCAGCTACGCCAACGGTGGGCAACTTTCTTATAGTTATGTTGCCCCGCTGGCCGGGCCAGGCGTCGTGCCAAAAATTCCGCCATGGCTGCTGCGGCGCGATTCCCCGCTCCGCTTTTATCCTAAATTTGATCTTGACCAATGGCGTTGGTGTTTGGCGTTTGTGGCGGCCTGCAATCGCCCGCAGGCGGAAATTTCTACGGTGCATTTGCTGCGCCTGGCGTACTACAGCCGCGATCTGATTCACGATATTGTGGCGCAGGAAAAAATCACATTTGACTATCGTCGCAATGGAAAATTGGTTATTTTTTCGGATAAAGACAGTTTCGACGGGGCTCGCAAAACCCTTGATTTTCAGCGCGAGCACGGCAGCTTGCAGGAAGCTTTTTCGCGTCAGCAGGTGTTGGATAAAGAACCGGCTCTGCAACATATCGCCGGCCGCATCTCCGGCGGCATTTACACCCCCAGCGAGGACGCGGGTGATTGCCATGATTTTTGTGTTGCGATGGAAGCGCTGCTACGCGAACGCGGGGTTAATTTTTTAACCAGCACCACCATCGATAAGATTGAACGTGCCCAAGACGGGCGATCAATCAACGCGATTCAAACCTCACAAGGTGCCATCAAGGCGGATGCATATATTCTGGCGCTCGGTGCTGCCAATGCACGCGTCGCCAAATCGCTGGGGTTCTATTTGCCGATTTATCCATTGAAAGGTTATAGCCTCACGCTCGCGACCAAAGGATTTACCGGTGCGCCCCACATCAGCGTTACGGATAGTAAATTCAAGGTGGTATATGCGCTCCTAGGGGATGAACTGCGCATCGCGGGCATGGCGGATATTGCGGGACACGACCGCTCGCTAGAACATGATCGTGTTTCGCTCCTGATTGCGCAAGCCAAAGCCACTTTCCCAGATGCTGCCGATTATAGTGCCAACCTGAAGCCTTGGGCAGGCCTGCGCCCCGCCACCCCTAAAGGCACGCCGATTATCGGCAAATCTCCATTTGATAATTTATATCTCAACACCGGCCACGGCGCGCTGGGCTGGACGCTCGCTTGCGGTTGCGCGAAGGTGGTGGCCGATACGATAGAAGGCAACACCACCGCCATCGCGCTAGACGGGCTCACCTTGTGATTTTGGTTTAATTTAATGCCCCCAATCGCTACCTTAACGGCACCGCCGTTACCTGATTTTGCGTTATGGCAAAACCAATCGGTTAACAGCCAATGGCTGATTGCACTCAATATCATCGCGGTTATCGCCGGTGGCTTAGCTCTTGATGCCCACTGGGGATGGACCGGTCAGCATGCCGCCACGTTGTGGACCTTGGTGGTGTGGGCCGGGCTTTACCACGTTGGCGGCACGGATGAGCGTCTGGCATTGGTCCTTTGCACGGTGATTGCCGGGTTGGGCGAGGTGGTACTATCACGCGCCTGGGGCATTTACGATTATCAATTCCACAATGTCCCGCTGTTTGTTCCGCCCGGCCACGCCTTGCTAATGACGCTGGGGTTACTGGCGGCGCGGCGCCTGCCGATGGCGGCTGCGTGGCTGATTACGGCTGCCGCAATCATCTGGGCCGTTTACGCGTGGCTCGCAGGCTTTGATCGCTTTGGGGTGGCACTTGGACTCATCTTTATTATTTGCATGGCGGCAGGGCCAGCCAAGCGCCTCTATGCAGCCATGTTTGTGCTGGCACTCGTCATGGAGTTTTACGGTACCGCACTCGGCAACTGGGTTTGGACTGCACAGGCACCAGGGTTAGGACTGGCGGCGGCTAACCCACCGTTTTCAGCGGGCGCATTTTATGGTTTGCTGGATTTGCTGGTTTTGGCCGCGTTACAAACGGGGCAAAAGGTGTGGCCCAGCTCGCGCACTAAAACAACAGCCTGAAATAGTGTCAGACCCGCAGCTGCGGCCGCCGAATAAATCTCGAACAAACCTCGAAGAAACCTCGACTAAACCTCGACTAAACCTCGACTAAACCTCTAATGCGCCTCGAAGAACCTCGTGGATATTAGCTCTTGAGGCATTTGGTGTTTCTGGTTAGCCGCTCTTTATTGAAACTTTAGTCGCTTTATTTCGCTACTTTTTACGCCACCTTCAGCACCAGCTTGCCAAAATTTTCACCTTTGAACAGCTTCATCAGGGTCTCCGGGAAGGTATCGATCCCCTCCACCACATGTTCTTTGGAGACCATTTTTCCCGCCGCCAAATACCCGCCCATTTCGATCGCCGCTTCTTTGTATTTATGCGCGTAATCAAACACCACAATCCCTTC
>JAYWCO010000468.1:0-2773 GCA_043780475.1 Burkholderiales bacterium
CTGCCGTCCACGGGCTGACAAAAAAATGGTCAATACTGGTCGTGCTCACTTCCGCTAACGTCGCGGGCTTAAATTTTGGCGCGTGATCTTTGTCGATCAACAAGGCACGAATGCCTTCCACTACATCGCCGTGCTCAAAAGTACGGGTGACCAAATCCAGCTCCATCCGAAAACATTCCGCCAGCGATAAGGTGGCGGCAGATTCAATTTGGCGATGGGTGACTTCCAGCATGGTGGGCGAATGTTTTTTGAGCAAGGCGGCTGTACTTCCCGCCCACTCTGTGTGTGCAGGGTCGGTCTCATGTTCCAATGAATCAACTATCGCAGATACATTTTTGTGATGAGCAAAATGTTTTTCGATCATGCTGCGCAGCGGTGGCAGAACGGCGGACTCAATGGGAACGCTGGAAAACTTTTTTACGATCTCATTCAATGCAGGCACCGTGCCGATTGACCAATCAATTAAACCATCCAGCGCATAATCAAATTCAAATGCCGATTCGGAAGCAATATGGTGGGTAGCGAGGCCGGCATAGAGCGCATCAGCCGCTCTAATGGTTAGCCCGGTCAGCCCCAGGTACAAGCCAATTGCGCCAGGGCAGCGCGATAAAAAATAACTGCCGCCCACATCCGGAAATAAGCCAATCGCGGTTTCAGGCATCGCCATTTTGGTGCGGGTACCGACAATGCGAATCGGCGCGCCTTGTGCAATCCCCATGCCGCCGCCCATCACAATCCCGTCGATCCACGCGATATAGGGTTTGCCCGTATTGACGAGGTAGCGATGAATATTGAAATTGAGTTCATATTCACGCACAAAAAATTCATGCTCACTGCCGTCGGCTTTTTTCGCAGCTTCATACAGCGCGCGAATATCGCCACCCGCACAAAACGATTTTTCGCCTGCGCCGCGCACGATGATGGCTTTGATATGGTCGTCGTTCGCCCAGCTTTCAAGCAGACGCGACATCTCCTCAATCATGGTGTGCGAAAGCGCATTGAGCGCTTGTGGTCGATTGAGGGTTAGATGCGCGATATGGTTGCGGATATCAACAATCAGTTCGGATGTATTGGGCAACGTATTCGGCAACGTGCTCGGCGATGGGTTGAAAATGGTCATACGAGCTAGCCATTCTTCCAGTGTGGTTTACGTTTTTCCAGAAACGCGGCGACCCCTTCGGTCTGGTCTTCAAATTCAAATAAATCCATAAACCGTTCCCGCTCCAGCTTGATGCCCTCGCTGCGCGATAGACCGTTGCGTGCGTTGTGCATTAACGATTTGCAGAATTCAACTGACTTCGGTGACAAGCCTGCCACGCGCTCGGCAAGGGCTTTAGCGGCAGTTAATGAGTGCCCCTTTTCAACCACCTCCTGTACCAAGCCGATACGCAATGCTGTCTCCGCATTGAGTTGTTCGCCCGTAAGTAAAATTCGCTTCGCCCAGCCTTCACCCACCAGCGCCGGTAAATTTTGCGTGCCGCATCCGCCCGGTAACAAACCCACTTTCGGCTCGGGTAGCGCCATGATGGCGTGCGTTTCGGCGATGCGCGTATCGCAGGCCAATACCGCTTCCATGCCGCCGCCCATGGCGTAGCCATTGATCGCCGCAATCGTCACAAAGCGCGCATTCATCCACGCTTCAAACGCCTCGCTAAAAATAGTAATGAATTCACGCGCCGCAGCTTTGCCAGCCTGAAAACGTTTCAGGTCGGCACCAGCGGAGAAAAATTTCTCGCCTTGTCCGATGATGATGGCGGCGTAAATATTTTTATTGGCTTCCAGTTCGTGCGTTAAATTTTTTAACGCCAATAATGATTCCGGTGTCCAGGTGTTAACTGGCGGATTGCAGATGGTAATAATGCAGGTATGGTTTTCAATCGTATGCGTGATCATGGCTTTAGTCTTTTTGGTAGAGCTTGATAATGCTGGAAAAATCCAGCGCGCCATGGCCGTTGCCCGAATGCATTTGGTATAGCTGCTGCGCGGCAGCACCCAGCATCACCGGCTGCTTCGCGGCTTTGGCGGCTTCGGTTACCAGCGTTAAATCTTTGAGCATCAGGTCTGAGCCAAACCCACCGGTATAGCCGCGCGATGCCGGGGCATTTTCCACCACACCGGGATAGGGATTGTAAGTTTCCGAACTCCAGCAGCGCCCGCTCGAGGTGTTGGCGATGCCCGCAAATACTTTCGGATCCATGCCGAGCTTGGCCGCGAGCGACATGCCTTCGGCGGTCGCGATCATTTCAATAGCCAGCATCATATTGTTGCAAATCTTGGCGACCTGCCCATTACCCGCCCCGCCGCAATGCACAATGTTTTTACCCATGCATGCCAGTATGGCTTGGGCTGTTGCAAAATCCTGGATATCACCGCCGACCATAAACGTCAGCGTGCCCGCTTCGGCACCGCCCGTGCCGCCGGAAACCGGCGCATCAATCATGCTGAAGCCTTTCGCCTTGGCATCAAAAGCGACATCACGCGCCGTATGTGGATCAATCGTGGAGCAGTCGATCAACAGCGTACCAGGCGCTGCAGCGGACAGCACCCCGGTGGCGTTCAGGTACACCAAGCGCACATGCGGGGAGGAGGGCAGCATGGTAATAACAACCTCAACATCCTCCGCACATTTGGCCGCAGAACTCGCGTGATCACAACCCAGATCGGTGAGTTTTTTGACCAACTCAGGCATGACATCAAATACTTTTAAATTATGACCATGCTTCAGCAAATTACGCGCCATGGGATTGCCCATGTGGCCGAGGCCGATGAATCC
>JAYWCO010000469.1:0-6865 GCA_043780475.1 Burkholderiales bacterium
AGTCGAAAGTTCTTGGCAGTAAAGTGTCCAACTGGCGGGCGTTTCTAAGCATAAATTCTGGAAACGCCCCGCCTGTGCTAGTGTTCAGCGCTACGCGGCGCTGCTGCACGCTGCTGGATGATATGGCTTCTAATCTGTATAAAGTGACAGCCAGAAAAGGTGATCTAGCGAAGCTATATCACCTTGATTTAACGCTGTTTACGATAGCTTGCCGTGGCACTGTTTGTATTTTTTGCCGCTTCCACACCAGCATGGATCGTTGCGACCGATCTTCACACCTTCTCTGACGAACGGTGCAGTGGTTGGTGTTTCAGCGGGTGCATTGTTACTGTCACCGCCGCTGTTCGGTGTTTCATTAAAGTCGGCGTGGGTGTATTGAATATTGGTAGCTGATGCAGCGAGCGCTTCTTCAGCAACTCTTTCAGCGGCTTCAATTTGCTCCTGCGTTTCGACGCGGACGTTAACCAGAATCTGCGTGACCTGGCGTTTGATGCCGTCCAGCATACCGCTGAACAGCTCGAATGCTTCACGTTTATATTCTTGCTTGGGCTGCTTTTGAGCGTAGCCGCGCAAGTGAATACCCTGCCGCAAGTAATCGAGTGAGGAAAGATGCTCGCGCCAGTGTGAGTCGATGGCCTGCAGCATGACGGCGCGCTCGTATTGATGCAGCAGCGGCGGTTCAACATTGGCAAACTTTGCAACATATTCGGTATGTGTTTGCTCAGTTATGCGTTCGGCGATTTTTTCACTATCGAGCTCGGTATCGTTCTTAAGCCAGTCGTCAATGGGTGCAATGATATTGAAATCAGCTTCCAGCACCCGCTTCAAACCCACCACATCCCACTGCTCTTCTACGCTATCCGCAGGTACATGCAACTGCACCGTTTCACGCAACACATCACCGCGCATGGCGGCCGTAGTTTCGGAAATATCCTGAGCATCGAGCAGCTCATTACGCTGGGTATAAATCACTTTACGCTGGTCGTTGGCGACATCATCATACTCAAGCAACTGTTTACGAATATCAAAATTGCGCGCTTCCACTTTGCGCTGCGCATTCTCGATAGCGCGTGAAACCATGCCGGCTTCAATGGCTTCACCTTCTGGAATTTTCAGGCGGGCCATGATGGCTTTAAGGCGGTCACCCGCAAAAATTTTCAGCAGCGGATCTTCGAACGAAAGATAAAACCGTGATGAGCCTGGATCGCCCTGACGACCGGCCCGACCACGCAGCTGGTTATCAATACGGCGTGATTCGTGGCGCTCCGAGCCGACGATATGTAACCCGCCAGACGCCACAACTTCATCATGCAGCGTTTGCCAGCTGGCCTTGATTTCTGCAACCTTCGTCAGTTTCTCGGGCGCATTAAGCGACTGATCAGCTTCAACCGCATGAATGCTGCTTTCTGGATTGCCGCCCAGCACAATATCAGTACCACGGCCGGCCATATTGGTCGCAATCGTAATGGCTTTCAGTGAGCCTGCCTGCGCAACAATATCGGCTTCACGCGCATGCTGCTTGGCGTTCAGCACCTGATGCGGAAGCTTTTCTGCTTGCAGCAGCGCCGACAGCAATTCAGAATTTTCAATCGAGGTAGTGCCGAGTAGCACCGGCTGGCCGCGCTCAAAACAATCTTTAATATCGGTCACCAGTGCTTTGTGCTTTTCGTTCGCGGTGATGTAAACCAGATCATTGGTGTCAAGACGAACCATCGGTTTATTTGGCGGAATAATGACGGTTTCGAGGTTGTAGATTGACTGGAATTCGAACGCCTCTGTATCAGCCGTACCGGTCATGCCGGAGAGTTTGCTGTACAAACGGAAATAATTCTGGAATGTAATAGAGGCCAAGGTTTGTGATTCGTGTTGAATCTTCACGCCTTCTTTGGCTTCAACCGCCTGATGCAAGCCTTCAGACCAGCGGCGGCCAGACATCATACGGCCAGTGAATTCATCCACAATCACGACTTCATCATCCTGCACCACATAATGCTGGTCGCGATGGTAGAGCGCGTGTGCGCGCACCGCTGCGTACAGATGATGCATGAGCATGATATTGGCGGGATCGTAAAGCGATGCGCCATCGGGCAGCAGGCCGTGTTCGGTCATCAGCTTTTCAGCATTTTCATGGCCAGTTTCGGACAATGTGACTTGATGCTGTTTCAAGTCCACCCAAAAATCGCCTTCGCCTTCTTCTGTTTCCTGCGGCTTCAAACTCGGGATTAATTTGTTGATTTTGACGTACATCGCTGCCGAATCTTCCGCTTGGCCGGAGATGATGAGCGGAGTGCGCGCCTCATCAATCAGAATCGAATCAACCTCATCGATAATGCCGAAATTAAGCCCGCGCATAACCCGCTCGCTTTTATTGGTAACCATGTTGTCACGCAAATAATCGAAGCCGAATTCATTGTTGGTGCCATAGGTAATATCGGCGGCAAAGGCTTGCTGCTTTTCATCATGCTGCATTTGCGAAAGATTGCAGCCCACGGTCAGGCCGAGGAAACCGTGGAGGCGACCCATCCATTCAGAATCGCGTTTGGCGAGGTAATCGTTGACCGTCACCACATGCACGCCTTTGCCACTGATGGCGTTAAGGTATGAGGGCAAGGTTGCCATCAGGGTTTTACCTTCACCGGTGCGCATCTCGGCAATCTTGCCGTCATTTAATACCATCCCGCCAACCAACTGCACATCAAAATGACGCATCCCCAACGCGCGTTTGCCGGCTTCGCGCACGGTGGCAAACGCTTCGGGCAATAGCGCATCCAGGGTTTCACCTTTGGCATGACGCTCTTTAAATTCATCGGTCTTGGCGCGTAATTCGGCATCGCTTAATTTTTCCATCGCCGGTTCGAGCGCGTTGATGCTGACAACGCGTTTGCGATATTGCTTTAATAAACGTTCATTACGGCTGCCAAAAATAGCTTTTAAAAAGGTATCAAACATGAGGGTCTTTCAGTCAATTGCCGATTCGATGTTAATCGAGCGAGGCGTTTTTTAGTTTTATAAAATATTGAGATTTGCGCAGTGTGCCTGATTTTTTGCACGCCAATAAAGTGCCCACAAGGGTCTTGATCCGGGGACTATTTTGGGCAAACGCAAGCATCGCGATCCTGCCCATCACGAGCAGGCGTAGTGTGGCTTAGGCCAGAGACTTACGGGGCGTGCGCGGTTTTAGTGGCCTGGGCAGGCTGCTGCGCGCGGGCGAAACTGAGAAAACGATTAGGGTTCAGCGGGACGCTATTTTCGCGAACTTCAAAATGCAAATGTGGACCGGTCGCGCGGCCCGTCGAGCCCAGATCACCAATGAGTTGGCCTTTGAGTACAATATCACCTACCTTGACGCGCATTTTGGAGAGATGGGCATAGCGCGTGGTCAAGCCATTGTCGTGATTAACATCGATCATCTGCCCGTATTCGCTATGCCACTCAGCGGTCGCCACCACGCCGCCTGCTGCGGCGAGAATAGGTGAGCCTGGTGCTGCGGTGAAATCAATGCCGGTATGAAACGTGCTGCGGCCATTGAAAGGGTCAATGCGATAGCCAAAGTTTGATGAGTAGTAACCCGTTTCAACCGGCATGGTGGTGGGAATAGCTTTTGCCGCCAGGCGACCATCCATCAAAATGGAGTCGAGTACACCGAGCTTGTCGGCACGGTCATCCAGCGCACGAGAAATTTCACTCAGGCGGATTTGAAACTCTTTACGGGAAATTTCACCGGATAACGCTTCTGACGGAATGGGGCCACCGCGCCCTGGGGCTTCTGAAAAGCGGAATTCCTCAGACTTGACCCCAGCCGCTTTGCCAAGACGGTCACCAAATGCATCAAGGCGCATCAAACGCGCCTGCAATTCCCCCAATTTGACCGCCAGCGAGCTAAGCTGCTCGCGCATATCTTTCTCAGCTTCAGCGGTCTGCTGCTGGGTAAGGGTAGAAATCAGGCTTTGGATAAACGGATTCTGGATATCCACCGCGTATTTCATGGTGATCCAGTAAGTGCCCAGCGCAAACATAAAACCCGCGCTGACGAACCCCATCACCGCCATGATAATCTGCGATTGCGAGATCGTAACGATGCGGCTCTTAGCCAGACTGTCTGAAACCAAAATAATATTCATGCAAAATCCTTTAGATCACATGACATCTACATGACACCACATGACAACTACAGCACGAAAAAGTTAAAACCCACATGAAACCAACTGGTGCTGGAAAAAAAAGCGGCTTCAAAAATATTCGTGCACTGATGAGCGAGAGCCAGGAGATTGCGCCCATGATGCGCAAAGTAGCTCTTATCTCTCGCCTCCAACAAACCTATGTCAACACCATCCCCGCACACTTGAAATTAACAAGTCGGATTGCTGCGGTGGACGGAACGGCGCTAATTATTGCGGCGGCCAACGGGGCCGTTGCGACAAGCTTGAAACAAATGTTGCCGCGCTTGCTTGAGAAAATTAAGGAAAATAAAAAGCAAGAACAAGAGGTTACAGCAATTAGGGTACTGGTGCAACCCGAGTATTTTGGGGCAGATACAGCACCTAAATCAGTCAAACGAAGGTTGGTCCCGACGACGCCCATGCCCGCCGAAATGCTCAATCAGTTGACCGCCAAGCTTGGAGATTCCCCTTTAAAAGAAACACTTAAGCGCATACAGAATAGGCGTGAGCGCACGCTAACTGGTGGTAAAAAGACTGTTTAACAAATCATGCTAGATAAATAAAAGCCGCTCAAGTATATAAAGCACGGCGATCAAGGCCGCAAAACCCAAGGTCACTTTAATAATGGTTTTGGTCAATTGCAGCAGTTTGGGGTTGCGGGTAAATAGATAACCCAGGAACGCAACCGAGATCGCAAACCCCGCCACCAATAGTAATAATCGAACGCCGATGAGCATGGCTTACGGTCCTAAATGGTGGCCAGCGCCATATTGCCAAAGGCCTTTGGCAAAGCATCACGCTTGTCAAAAGTCACAAATTCCCAGGCTGTTTCATCGGCCAGCAAGGTGCGCACCAATTGATTGTTCATTGCGTGACCCGATTTCACACCATAAAATGCGCCTATCAAGGGATGGCCCAGCATGTAAAGATCACCTACGGCATCAAGCGCTTTGTGTTTGACGAACTCATCGTCAAAGCGCAAACCGCCTTCGTTCAAGACCCGGAAATCATCAATCACGATCGCGTTATCAAGTGATCCGCCACGACCCAGACCGATTGAGCGCATTGCTTCTACTTCATGCGTAAAGCCAAAGGTACGAGCCCGCGCGACTTCCTTGACGAAAGAAACATCAGCAAAATCAATTTCAATTTCGGAAGCAGAACCGTCGAATACCGGATGATCGAAATCAATCGCAAATTTCAGCTTGAAGCCATTAAACGGTTCAAGTCGCACTAGGCGGTCTTTATCGGTTATCTCAATGGCTTTTTTGACCCGAATAAAACGCTTTGCCCGGGCCTGCTCTTCAATGCCGGCCGATTGTAGTAAAAACACGAACGGCCCGGCGCTGCCGTCCATAATAGGCACTTCTTCAGCCGACAAATCGACATAGGCGTTATCAATACCCAGACCGGCAAAGGCCGACATTAAATGCTCAACCGTTGATACACGCGCACCCGATTCAGGATTTTCGATCCGGGTTGAGAGCCGGGTGTCATTCACATTTAACGCATGCGCCCGCACCATCGGTGCGCCGAACAGATCAGTGCGACAAAACACAATGCCGGTATCGGGCGCGGCGGGACGCAGCATCATCTCGACCCGATGGCCAAGATGCACGCCAACACCGGTCGCGCGGACTTTGTTTTTAAGAGTGCGTTGTCTGATCATGAAACAGCCAATGGGTTTGCGCAAAAGCGCGTCAGGATTATCAATAGATAACTACGATTTTAGCAGTTTCAAGCTGACGAAGAATGATTGATATGATTCGACAAAATAATGGGCCTAGCAACTATCCGCAAATTACAAAGACAATCATCCAGCCCGAACGGCAGAGGTTCGTTTGGGCTGGATTTTAAGCATCTAAACCAGGATTGAACCTAGTCTGCCTGCTTCCGCAAAAACGCCGGAATATCGTACATTTCGACGCCTGATTGCTGCATCGCCGAAACCGTGGCATCACGGCGACGACGGGTTACGGCAGGGGTATCCAAATCCGCATAGTTGATCGCACCGGCGGGTGAGGAGATCATCGCGCCAATCGCATCGTCCGTGCCGGTACGTTGCATCACCGGCGCTGAATATACCATTTGCGGCTGCTTCTTGGAGACTGATCCACCCAAGCCAGTGGCCACAATCGTCACGCGAAGCTGATCGCCCATTTCCTCATCAAACACGCTACCGAAAATCACGGTAGCATCTTCCGCCGTGAAACTGCGGATCGTGTTCATGACTTCATGGACTTCTTTTAACTTGAGCGATCGGTTAGCGGTGATGTTAACCAACACGCCACGTGCACCCGTCAGATTTACATCTTCGAGCAAAGGTGAGGCCGCGGCACGCTCAGCAGCAACTTGGGCACGGTCTGGGCCGGACGCCATGGCGGAACCCATCATCGCGACACCATTTTCACTCATCACCGTGCGCACGTCGGCAAAATCGACGTTCACGATACCGGGGCAGTTAATGATTTCAGCAATACCGGCAACCGCGCCGTGCAGCACATCGTTAGCGGCTTTGAAACCATCTTCAAAGGTCGCATCTTCGCCCAACACTTCCATCAGCCGATCATTCGGGATGATGATGAGCGAATCAACATGCTGCTTCAATGCCTCAATACCCGCATTCGCCGCTTTCATGCGCTTGCCTTCAAACGCGAATGGCTTGGTGACCACGGCCACCGTCAGCACGCCCATTTCGCGCGCAA
>JAYWCO010000470.1:0-3706 GCA_043780475.1 Burkholderiales bacterium
TTCAGGTGACCTCGATAGCCGGTGGCAACCCGAATCTCAGGCCTGAAAAGTCGGATCAATATGGATTCGGCATTGTTTTGTCGCCGATCAAGTCCATTACCGCCAGCTTCGATTTTTTCAATATCAAAATTAAGGGTTTGATTGCATCGCCGTCAGCCCAGGAAATCGCATCCGGATTTCGCCGAGGCGCGCCAGGCTATTCGTCTCTGGTTGACGTAAACGGCGCAGACGAGATCACACTGATTCGACAGTTGGCCGGTAACGTGAGCCAGCTTGAGACCCGCGGTGTTGATATCGACCTCAGGTGGCGTGAGAACATCGGCGGCGGTCGCGTTGATGTTGGTTTGAATGGCACCTATACCAGCAAGTATGATTTGATAAACGCGAGTGGCGAGCTGGAAAAAAGCGTAGGCACGATTGTACGGCCTGACGGTTCACCCTTGGTTGCGGCCGCAACTGGTGTGATCTTGAAGTGGAAGCATAACCTAAGCGCCGGCTATACCTATGGCCCATGGTCAGCAACGTTAACGCAGCGGTTCTATAAAGGCTACGAAACAGCGCAAGACCTGGACGGCAATCAGCACTTTGTGTCTAGTCAAAGCATTTTTGATTTGGTCGCATCCTTTAACGGTATTAAAAACCTGAAGCTTGCGCTGGGCGTGCGTAACCTGGCTGACAAGAACCCACCGCTGTTTATCAACAATGGCTCACAGTTCCAAGCTGGCTATGACATTTACCAGTACGACCCACGTGGCCGTTTTGTTTATGGCACCGTCACTTACAAGTTCTTCTAAAGACATAAAAATTAACCTCGGTTTAGAGGTTCATTGTTATGAAACCGCAGGGGAGACCCTGCGGTTTTTTTTGTCTGGTTACATTACGATCTGACGAAAATTTTAGTTGCGTTTAAGTATTACGCTCGGCGTCGGTTAGCTGAGCAAACGGACAGAAAAATTTAGAGCCCTGTTATCTGCGAGCTTTTCGAATACAAACAAAAAAATGGGTGCGTCTGCTTGACCCACCGCGATAGTTTTCTCGAATGACGCAAGCGTTGCTTGGACATAACCGCTATATAGCTTGTTCATACCCTGCTGCACCAGCATGCGCACCTCTATGTTTTGTGGAAGCATAGAACGAGTCAATATTTTGTATGCATATAAATGAAGGATGCGTAAGCGATAGCACTTAACTCGTGTAGGAAAATCACGGTAGCGCTACATTTTGTTTCAAACTATTATTAATTGATGTTTTTGAGTGAAGCATGGCGCCATAATAAATACATATAAAATTTCTCTGCCGCCATTATTGCTTCTATTGAGGGGTTTCGTTTACAGTAGCTAAGGGATAAAGGAAAGCAGCAACGAAATACGTCGGCGCGTTTTTATAGGGTTCATGGTTGTTTTATTTTTAGCCGCAGCCGTTTCAAACGGGTTGCTGCACAATTCAACCATTACGATATATACTTCTCGTCTTAATTTTAAAGCCAAGACCCTCGCTCATGTAAGAAGCGAGATTTCGGAGGAGACTGCATGGGTTACGCAGAACAACAACGACAGCCAGGTAAGCACCTAACAGGCATTGCCGTTGTAATTATTTTTCATTTAATCCTGGGCTATGCGCTGGCGACAGGTCTCGCAAGCAACATTGTGAAAATCATTAAACCAGTGATGGAGACCACCATTATTGAAGAGGTGAAGAAACCTCCGCCTCCGCCCGAGCCGCCACCGCCGCCACCCAAAATGGTTCAGGTGATGCCCACTTTTGTGCCACCACCTGAGGTGCAGATTCAAGCACCGCAAATTCAGGTGCCGGTTATTTCTAATACATCACCGGTTGCACCGCCTGTATTTGCGCCGCCTTCACCGCCCGCACCGCCTACCCAAGTGACTTCAACTGCGCCACCCGTGGTGGGTGTGGTTTGCCCGAACTCACGCCAGATTCAGGCTGACATCAAGTTTCCGACCCAGGCCCGTCGTGATGGTTTGCAAGGCGATGTGTTGCTTGAATTTACGCTGGCTGCCAACGGCGAAGTCAAGGATGTCGATGTGAAATCATCCTCGAACCGTGTGTTCAACAGCGTCTCCATTAACGCGGTACGCCAGTTTAAATGCAACGCCCAAGGCCGCGATATACGCGTACAAGTTCCGTTCTCATTCAAGCTGACCGACTAATTATTATTAATTGCAATTCGATTTTTTTACTGGAGGAAACATGTCATTTATTAAACGCATCCCCGCACTACTGATCGCGGCAATAGTTTTTTGCGCACCGGTCGTGGTTACCACTTTTGCCGCACTGCAGCCTGTATCTGCTTCAGCGCAAGCGCCTGCTCCTGCCGCTGCACCCTCCACTTCGCCTGCGGCTGATGCCGCCAAACCTGCCGATGCAGCGCCGGTTGCAGCACCTGCCCCGGCCACCCCCGCAGCGGCAACAGCACCCGCTGAGTCAGCCGAAAACGCGCTGGGTATGATGGCCATCTTTAAGAAGGCCGATCTGGTTGCAAAATTCGTACTGCTGATTCTGGTGATTATGTCGATGGGTAGCTGGTATATCCTAGTGGTGAAGCTGTTTGAACAGCACCGCTTGATGAAAGAATCAAAAGCCGCGACTGAAACATTCTGGAATTCCGGCTCCTTGCAACAAGGCGCAGGCACGCTCCATGAAGACAGCGCATTCCGTTTCATTGCCGAGAGCGGACTCAAGGCAAATGAAAAACACGGCGGTTTGATGGGTGATGTCGATCTGAATACCTGGATCACCATGTCTATCCAACGCGCGACGGATAATGTTAATAGCCGTTTGGGTGATGGTCTGGCCTTCCTGGCAACCGTCGGCTCAACCTCACCGTTCGTAGGTTTATTCGGTACGGTTTGGGGTATTTACCACGCGTTGGTAGCGATTGGTCAATCCGGTCAATCCTCGCTCGATAAAGTGGCTGGTCCGATTGGTGAATCATTGATCATGACCGCGATTGGTTTGGCCGTTGCCGTGCCGGCCGTATTGTCATACAACTGGTTAATTCGTCGTAACAAAACCGCGATGGAGCAAGTGCGTGCGTTTAGCGCCGACTTGCACACCGTGCTGATGAGCCAAGGCAGCAAAGCCAAGTAATGTGTTTAGAAGTTATAACGGCGTCACCCTTGCTGCGATTGCACGCTGACTCGCCTGTAGGCGGGTAAGCTAAATGCAACAACAGCAATTGTGGCGGCACCGACCATAGCTTCTAAAGCAATATAGACAGCCACATTGACCGTAAATAAGCAGGAGTCCCTATGGGCATGAGCATCGGTTCGGACAGCGACGAAGAAGAAGTGATTTCAGCGATTAACACCACACCCCTGGTGGATGTGATGCTAGTGCTGTTCATTATCTTTTTGATTACATCACCGATCGTGTTGAAGACTCTAAAGGTGGATTTGCCAAAAGAGCGCAACGTGGTCACGATCACCAAGCCTGAAAATATCGTGATCTCGGTCGGCAAAGACGGGGATATTTTCTGGAATCAGCAGCTGATTGCCGATACCGACGCTCTCTTTGAAAGAATGAAGGTAGAAGCGGTGAAATTACCGCAGCCCGAAATTCATATCCGCGGCGATGAAAACGCACGGTATGAATCAGTTGGCAAAGTCATTTACACCGCACAACGCGCCAGTATTCTGAAAGTTGGATTTATTACAGAACCGCCCGCGCTCAATTAATTGCGGGC
>JAYWCO010000471.1:0-4536 GCA_043780475.1 Burkholderiales bacterium
CACCACACTCGAGCAATCGGTGAGCGGAATGAAGCCGATCTTGACCTCTTTCTTTTCGGGTGCGTCAGAGCCAGCAGCCCACGCTGCACTGCGCGTGCCCAGAGGCACCATCGACATTAGTGCAGCCCCACCGGTGATAAGTGCAGATTTTTTGAGCAGGCGGCGGCGGTTCGCATTGAGAACGTCCGCATCAAACGCAACAATATCAAAACCAGCGCCATCAGGTGGGGTAGGTTTGTCCAACATCGTGATCTCCCGGGTAATTGATTCATTTGAAATGCATCAGTCCATGCAGGCCAATAAAAAACGGCGACCCAGTTCTCGCGAAGATTGCCCGCGAGGGTTGGGACGCCGTTGTCTTGTTGATGCTATTGCAAGCGCCGTGCCAGCAGCGCATCAAATGTGTGATCAAACTGAATCCCGCAATGAGGCGGGTGCTGGATCAGGCATGAAGCGCAGAAATGGAAAGCTAGGCAATGCGCTGAATTGATGCACGCAGATATTGCAACGCACCAAATAAGTGTGTTGCCGGGCTTGCGATAGGGTCTTTAACAACAAAGTCTTTAACAGCAGACGCGTTATGAAATCGCCGCACCCATGGCAATCACCGTCTCTGCCGCTGCGGCTAATTTCACGCCGCGATCCATGGCGAATTTGCGCAAATGTTTGAAAGCCGTTTCTTCGTCACAACCCGCTTGCTTCATCACCACGCCTTTGGCGCGTTCAACCAGCTTCCGCTCGGCGAGCATCGACCTTGTGTCAGTCAGCTCACGTTTGATTTCCTGCTCGGCCTCGAAGCGCTCAAGGGCCACCGACAGAATCGGCTGCAAGCGTGTTTCGGAAAGCCCGTCAACAATATAAGCGGTGACCCCGGCGCGTATGGCGGAGCGAATGGTATCGCTCTCACGGTCACCCGAAAACATCACAATCGGTCGCGGCTGATCGCGGGAAATAAACGCAATATGCTCCAGCGTATCGCGCGATGGCGATTCGGTATCAATGATGATGATGTCAGGTCTGGCTTCCGCCACTCTCGCATAAAGCTCGAACGGCGAGCTCAGTGTCGAGATGACCTCACATCCGTCTGCCACCAGCGCGTCCCGTACGCTGGCCGCACGGTCAGGGTCTTCATCAACCAATAGAATTTTTAGTGCCATAGCGGATAGTGGTGAATGGTCATTCTCTATATCAGCAACTCTTGTGCCAAGGTGAGACCAGAGCCTGATCGTAAAATTATTACCGCACTCACGGCCTCACCTGATTCCGTTATCATGAAAAATCTTATCAACATCGAAATCGACCATGCCTTCATCACCGCCTAAGCGCGCATTACTATTGTTCTGTCACGGCTCACCCGACCCGGAATGGGCGCGGCCATTTGCGACTTTGCAGGATATGGTTGCGGCGAAAATGTCCGGGGCATCCGCGATGCCGGTGGCGCTAGCCTATCTCGCGCCCGCGCAGCCGGAATTTGATGCGGTGGTTGCGCAGCTAGCGCAGGCCGGTGTGACTGAGGTGGTAGTCGCGCCGGTTTTTTTCGCACGCGGCAGCCATGTGAAAAAAGATTTACCCCAATTGGTCGCGGCGGCAAGCAGCCGTCATGGCATGACATTCCGGGTGTTACCAACCATAGGTGAAGTTGATTTCTTGCTGGAAGCGATTGCCGGATGGGTGGTGCAATCGTCGCAACCGACACAATAAAACCTTGAGTGCGGGGCGGCTAGGCGGGAGCGCGATGATGCGCACGGCCGAAACCGATTCCTATCGGTTACGAACAACTAACTAATGCGCTTGCGAAAAATCCGGTTGGATTTTGTTGAGGGTATTAGTGAGAGATTGATTGACGCGGCTTTTTGCGCGATGTCTTCTTCGCTTCGACCGATGTGATAAGCGAGCATGGCTAACGACGCATGATGCTTGGCGAGGTCTCGCAGGATTCGCACTTCGTTGGCAGTCCATAATGAATCGTCAGCGGTCTCACTTGCCTCAGTTGCAGGCGGCGGTGTCTCCACAGCAGGCTTTGGCGCCGCAGGTTGACGTGGCATGGTGGCAGGTGATTTATAGTTCAACGCAGATTCATTTCTAACTGCTTTTTGCGATCCGCCGAATGGATAGATAAACGCAGCAGTTGATTCGACTGTACACCTAATTCTGTTCCCCGTCTGTCAATGATTTATCCGCACTCGCCGGTATAAAAACGCCGTGGGCAAACCGCCTCATAACGCGCGTTGCCGCCGATCGCGACTTGCGCACCTTCTGTAACGCGCTGGCCTTGTTCATCCATGCGCAAGTTCATTGTTGCCTTGCGACCGCATCGGCAAATTGTTTTCATTTCTTCCAGATCATCCGCCAACGTGAGCAGAGCCATCGAGCCGGGGAAAGGCTTGCCCTGAAAATCGCTGCGCAGGCCGTAACAAATGACCGGTGTTTTGCTGGTATGCGCGAGCAGATGCAGTTGTACGACCTGCTCTTCAGATAAAAATTGCGCCTCATCAATCAGGATGCAGGAGGGGTGAACATGGTCAGCGTAGATCGCCACAAAATCGGTTGCCGCATTAAATACTTGAGTCTCGCGCGTCACCCCCAGCCGCGAGGTAACCACGCCCACACCATAGCGATCATCGACCTGGGCTGTATAGAGATCAACGCTCTGTCCGCGCTCCTCGTAGTTATAAGCGACTTGCAGAAGAGAGGTTGATTTGCCCGCGTTCATCGCCGCGAAACGAAAATACAATTTTGCCAAAAGGGTCTCCAATGACTGAATGCGTAAACCAGTATTGTAAGCGACGGTTTGTGATGAAACCCGAACGGAAAGTTACTCACAGCGCGGATGAAGCGTGGTGGGAGTTTGGTTGAAACTAGATCGTACGCACCACACCTACCACCAAGCCTTCAATATCCAACTCCGCTTTATCCAGATCCACAATGATCGGTAAAAAATCTGGATTCTCCGCGATCAAATAAGCGTGATGACCTTTGAGCTTGAGGCGTTTTACGGTTGCATCGCCTTCAATGCGCGCCACGATAATCTGCCCGTTGCGGGCTTGATTGGTTTTATGTACAGCCAGCCAATCGCCATCCATGATGCCGACATCTTTCATGCTCATCCCGCTGACACGCAATAAATAATCGGCCTTTGGTTTGAACATGAGCGGGCTAACCGGATAGCGGCCCATCACATGCTCTTGCGCCAGAATCGGCGCACCAGCCGCAACCTTGCCGATCAGCGGCAGGCCATGCTCTTCATCGTTAGCCGCATCATCTTCACCCGTCAAGATACGAATGCCGCGCGACGAGCCTGGCATCATCTCAATCGCGCCTTTACGCTCCAGCGCCCGCAGATGTTCTTCAGCCGCATTGGGTGAGCGGAAACCCAGCGCGCCACACATTTCCGCGCGGGTAGGCGGCATGCTGTGCTGAGCGATCCACTCTTTGAGGAAATCGAGAATTTCTTGCTGACGTACCGTTAAATTTTCCATGTCTGTATTTTTATACAGCTTTGAAGCAAATTGCAAGTGTTTTATTTTTGCGCGTGACGGCGGCGTTGGGATAACGAGGAATTTGGCCCCCGGACATGCGCTTGGCAAAAAACCTGCCAAGCGCATGTCCGGGGAAGGGAAATAAGGCGCGAATGATTTGCAAACGGAATAACTTGTAGGAAGTGTTGAATCAAAGGCATGAGGATTTTGATAAACAGGCAGTATCAAACATAAAAAGCCTAGCAAATACGGGCACTTTCAACCAGAATGCATTGGAAAGCCGCTCTAGATATAGACTTTAAAATAAATAGCTACATTCAACAAAGACGACTGTTCTGCGCAATAATTCGTTGTCGCAGCAACTTCAGCGGCTATAAACAGACTTTGCCGAGTCAAACCCAAGCTAAACATTAAGCAGGAGAATTTCAATGAAACCTTCAGTTGCTCTTGCTGAAAAACATGAAGCGGTGCGTAAAGCGGCGATTAGTTTTCGTACGATAAACCTGCGCGTATTTGGGTCTGTATTGCATGGCACTGATAGCGATGGCAGCGATTTGGACATACTGGTAGACGCACTACCGGGCGCGACCTTGTTTGATTTGGGTGGGTTACAACTTGAACTGGAAAAATTACTGGGCGTGCCAGTTGATGTAGTCACACCCGCTGATCTACCGCTGAAGATTCGTCATCAAGTACTGATTGAGGCCCGCCCGATATGAACGAGAACCGCTTGCCTGATTATCTACAGCATATTCGGCAAGCCGCAATAGATGCTTGTTCGTTTGTTGAGGGCCAGCGCAAAGAAGATTTTTTTGCTGATAGACGTACGCAGCAAGCGGTCATTTTGAGCCTTCTTATCATCGGCGAAGCGGCAACAAAGCTGCTTCAGAGCGACAATGATTTTCTGAACCAGCATCCCGACGTGCCGTGGTCGAGCATGAAAGGAATGCGTAATCGCCTTGCGCATGGCTATTTTGATATCAACCTTGAAGTGGTTTGGGAAACAGTATCCACAGCCCTTCCCAGCCTGCTTAAAGATATGCCAGCAGTATTGGTA
>JAYWCO010000472.1:0-1923 GCA_043780475.1 Burkholderiales bacterium
GGGGTGAGATAGGTAGTCAGGCGAGCTATTAACCCCGGCAGCCCCAACATCAGCGCATGCGGCGTTGCGCATGATCAGCGTTTGCTTATGTATGCAAGCGCACATTCGCGCCGTTGTTTTACAAGCTTCTGCCGATAAAGCGTTTATAATAAGGTTTCGACTCGTACGACTCACGCCCCCCGCCCGTCAAGAGGCACTTATGAATTTCATTGTTGTTAGCTCGCAGCTCACGGCTACCCACCATCGGTGCGCGGCCAAGGCCGCACTGATGCGAAGTGTTGAATGATGACGGTTGCGACCAAACCTGCGCCGCCAGCGTGCATTCAGCCTGATGACGCGTTGCGTGAATCGCAACGCTTTTTGCGTGCCTCGCTGGATGCGCTGCCGGGTCACATTGCGGTGCTTGATGACGCTGGGGTTATTCTGGAAATCAACGCGGCATGGCGCCGGTTTGCGGATGAAAATAAATTTGCCAGTGTCAATTACGGCGTCGGTAGTAGCTATTTATTGTATTGCGACCAGATTTTTTCACAAGCCATAAATCCTAAAATTTGTCATCAAACTTGTGCTCAGACCTGTGCCGCCGGCATCAGTGCTGTCATCAGCGGCGAGCAGGATTTGTTTGAGATGGAATATCCCTTCCGTTCGCCGACAGAAGAGCGATGGTTTGTGATGAGGGTGACCCGGTTTCAGAGCCCAGGGCCGACCAGGATTGTGATCGTGCATGATGATTGCACCGAACGCAAACGCGCCGAGATCACCCTGCGCGAGAGCGAATCGTTTTGCCGCAGCATTATTAGCAGCAGCCCGGACTGTATCAAGGTGCTCGATCTCGACGGCAATCTGCTCTCCATGCTAAGTGGGCAGGCGCTGTTGGGGATTGAAGACATCCGGCCGTTCTTGAATAAATCGTGGCTCAATTTTTGGAGCGGTGAAGATCGGGTGTTGGCCCAGCGCGCGCTAGCGTCAGCGGCAGCGGGGATTACCGGCAGCACCAGTAATTTTGTTGGGTTTTTGCGCACCACACCGGGTAAACCCCGCTGGTGGGACGTGGCGGTTTCACCGATCCTTGGTGCTGACGGTAAGCCGGAACGGCTGCTCATGGTGTCCCGCGATGTGACGCAGCGTAAACAGGCTGAAATGAATCTGGCGTTTCTCGCGGCGGTTAGTCATGATCTGGTGCGCTGGGACAGTATTGATGAAATGATGCAGATCGTGGGCGCCAAATTAGCCGCGCATTTCGGTCTTTCGATCTGTGCGTTTGTGCAAATTGATGAGAAGGCTGAACAAGTCGTCATCGATCATGATTGGCATCGCGATGATGTGCCGAGCCTGATCGGCACTCATCGCCTGGCTGATTTTGTGGGTGATGAATTTATTCGTATGGCGCGTACAGGGGAAGCCATCGTGGTGCGTGATACCGCCGCCGATGCACGCACTGCCGACGCAAAATTTACGGCATTTAAAATTGCTTCATTTATTTGCATGCCGCTGATCTATGACGCGCAGTGGCGCTTTGCACTGTGCCTCTATCACTCAGCGGCCTATGATTGGCGAGACGATGAAATCGAGCTGGCGCGGGAGCTGACCGCGCGCATCTGGACGCGCCTGGAACGCTTGCGCGCCGAGGCCACATTGTTTGGCAACGAGTGGCGTCTACGCAACGCCATGGACTCCGCGCGGCTGACCTTTGTCGAGGTCGATCTCGAAAGCGGCGGCGCGTGGACCGCGGATAACTTTGCGGCCGTGATGGGCTACGCCTCACCGCCCGAGGAAGAGGCCGATGTGTCAGTCGGCATCAGGCTGCTGCTTGAACATGTTGTGCCGCATGATCGCCTGCGGGTGCAGGCCGCACTCAATGAATTTATCAGCGGCAAACCGGTCGGCAAAATTGATTACCAGGTGCGAGGCGACGATGAGATC